>PLCH01000589.1 GCA_003135585.1 Chitinophagaceae bacterium | reverse complement strand
ACCTCTGTAGCCGCGGTTCGAACCATTTTCTACTGGATTGCATAAGTATTTACCTTCTTTAATCTGAAAATCAATTGATTATTTCTAATTCCACTTTGGGGAAATCGTCAAATTAAAATCTTGTAGATTTCGTAGAAACCGATTTTGGAATCGGCTATAATACCTAAACTGCTTTGATATAGGAGAACTCAAAAAAACTTAAAGTATCTAAATAATCAAATATTTTCCTTAATAACTCCATGTATTTATTGCGAACAAAGCAATCAGGTAAGAGTGTAATTTTTAAATCATCTTGGAAGCGATAACTCCGGCAATTAAATATTCAAACAATGAACTTATACATTTTCCAACTACAAACATGCGTGAATAATTAATATAAATAGCGTTTCCAATCTCAATCGGAATAGAAAAAGTAAGCCAGCAGATAAAGCCGAATTCTATTCCATTCATAGAATCCATGGAGCTATTTCTATTTTTCCATAAAGAAAAAATAAGAGTAAACATGAATGCAAAAAATAAAGCTAACAGAGTGCTGGCCAGATAAGAAAGAGTATTTTCTTTGCGCCATACTGAAGGTGTTAAGGCTTGATATTTATGAAATAAAAATCCATTAAAAAACCATTGAATGAGAACTACAACAATGGCTATAATGCNNGAAAAAAATGACCTGAAAGCATAGCAATCCATCAATATTAGGAATAAACAATATTAGGTCAATAGAATTGAATCTGAAAAAATTCCTTGTAGACCTTATCGGAATCGAACTATCAATCTTCGGGATACTTATATTGACAGTTATTTTATTTTATAGCATACGTCAATGTAGTATAATATAAGCCTCCGATCTCAGGCCCCCCAAGAAAAGATTTATAATAATGATTCAGCAAATTCGTAGCCCCCAATTTGATTTTCATTTTTATCGGGGTCATAGTATAATTGACCTGTACATCCAGAGATGAGTAAGCGGGCGTATTACCGTTGACCAGGAATGATTGCCAATAGTAGGCACTTTGCCATTTAAAGGTGAGCCCAGCGCCTATTTTTTTATATATATTCTCATTGAAAATGCTGAAACTGGTTATCCATTGCGGCGTATTAAATCCATCCTCCAACCCATCTTCATATACAGACTTCTGCAGTTTTGCAAACGATGCATTTATGTTGGTTGTGTATCCCTTCATAAAATTATAGTTAAGTCCCAGCGTAAACCCGTAATTATAAACTGCTGTTTGGGAATTGGTCCACACCCGGTATTGGCTTTGCTGGGTTTTATCATACAACGCAAAAGGGATGGAATCGGTATTCTGCGTATTTGGTAAATTCATATTCGCCTGTGCAATAAAGGAATGATAGTTGTTAAAATAGAAATCTGCATCTACATAAAACTTCCCTTCTGCAAATAAGCCTCTATAACCTGCTTCAATGGATTTGATATTTTCCGGTTTGATATAAGTATAAGGGTTCTTCTTGAGCAGGCCTTTATTTTTAAGGATGGCGTCATTTTTGGAGAGGCCGTTTTTATTAATATCATTTAGCACTGCTGATTGAAATGCCGAAATGGATGATTGCAACCAGGCATTTTCAAAAATGCCGTGTGACATGACCGGCAAGCCGCCTACCCGTTTAACCCCGCCGCTGTTAATGTTGGAATAAGCTTCAAATATGCTTGGATAGCGATAACCGCTTTGGAAGGAAATCCGGAAATGATGTTTGTAGGTTGGCGAATAGACGGCTGAAAAACGCGGATTCCAGTTCAACGAAAAATAATCATTTTTATCAGCCCGGATGATAGCACCTAATTTCAGCTTATTGTCGAGAGTGTTTTTACTGACGGAAAAAAAACCTCCGGTTCTGCTATATTGAATATTCTGAAATTCTTTCCCTTTGACCGGATTGATAAAATAATTTCCATCGGGCACAATGATATAGGTTCTCTCATCCACACCCGCCAGCATTTCGAGTCCTGTCTTCTTTCTCAGAGCGGATAACCATTCTTCTGTCAAATTGAATTGCGCTTCACCCTGAACGAAACTTGCCCTTACTCTCAGGGCGGCTCCATAATCCCAGTTGTTGACGTTTTTCAGATTATTCTCGATGGCATTGAACGCAGGAGTTCCTGGTTGATATCTTCCTGCATCAGCCGATGCTCTGGCCTGCTGATGCGCCTGGGCAACCGGGTTGCCGGATTGCACGGCACTATTGAACGCTGAGGTATAGTCTGCATACCAAGTATTGTCGGGTTTATAAGCCCGGTCAATATTTTCAGCCATTGAACGGAGGTTAAATGAATGGCCCGTATTTTCGTTATTTAAGTACAATTTTATGTGAATAGAAGGCGACTGAAATTGTATGCCATGCTGTTGGAGAAAATAATCCTGCAGCCGGAAACGGTTGGCGCGCTGGTAGACATTATCCAGCAAGGCCATATGAAATAAATAGGCGATTGAACTCCTTGAAGATAGTTTGTAGTATAGGCCGGCATCTGCCTTTATGTTCTGCAAAGAATAATCCACCACCTCTTTTTCATAATAACCTGTACGGGCAACCACGTAAGATTTGCCTTGCAGGCTGATCGTTTTCCTGTCCGAAGATTCATTGCCATATCCATTTACCGGATCCCGCGCAGGATTATTATACCCGGTCAGATTGGTGCTTGCATTGGCGACAGGATTGAGATCGGTGTGATCATCTGCAATCCAATCATACCCTTTGCTCAGACTTCCGTTAATCTTAAAAGCAAATTTCGGGGACACAACCTCGGCAATTCTTAAGCTGGTTTCAGAATATACTTTGGGGTTGCTGTTTGAATCGCCAAGATGGTTGGTTCCGGTTTTTTGCTGAAAACTTATTCCGGTCGAGGTAAAAGGATTTTTCGTGGTAAATTCTGCCAGCCCGTTGATCGTATTCATGCCATAAAGGGCTGAAGCCACGCCGGGAATGATTTCAACATTATCAATATCAAGATCGGTCGGTCCTAAGGCATTGCCGATAGGGCCGCCGATATGCGGAGACTGTACATCCATTCCGTCGACCAATTGTGCAAATCGTACATTGGTTGTATTGGCAAATCCTCTTGCATTGATAACTTTAAAACCAAGACTGGGGGTAATCATTTGCAC
>PLCH01000288.1 GCA_003135585.1 Chitinophagaceae bacterium | reverse complement strand
GGTCCGCACCATGAAGCCCAAAAGTTGACCAAAACATATTTATTTCTGAAACTTTTGGTATCAATATTATTGTTGGCTGTGTCTTTTAATATTACATCATAGAAAGAATTGCCGATTTGTTTATCTATTTCTTTATCTAAGGTGCTTTGAAGCATCATTATATTTTGCCATTCATAAGTATGTCGCAATCTGGGATCCAGCAAACTGCACAATTCATTTACCTGTTCAGCACGCAAATGAGATTGCCCCATGTACATAAAGGCTTTACCCATCAAATATCCACGACCTACTATCAAATAGGCACTAGCTTTACTTTTAGGATGCCTATTTACAATCGATTGCAACTTTTCAAAGTATTTGCTGTTCTTTTGCCCATCAGATAGGTTTGTTTTTGCTAATTGTGACTCCCAGGTTTTAAAAGATTCTATGATATCCTGTGTTTTTGAACCAGTTATATTTATTACATCAAAATGAGTCCTAGCCCCACCGAGACTATCAGGAGTGTCTTTTTCAGTTAAGGTACCTGATAAACTAATATATGTTTTGCTATTGTCTATATACAACTCTTGAATATTGGTATTTTCACCAAAATGAAACCTACAAAGAATAGGTAATGCTGCATTTAATTTGAAATCAAACTTACCATTTTTTATAGTTGCATAAATACTGTCCTTTTTCGAAAGATCATTCTCAAAGAAAACATAAATTTTATCCTTGTAATCTCCGGTAATGTTGCCAAATATTTCAAATGGCTTATTTTGTCCAAATAATAAGGCCGGTACTATTAAGAAAACTAAGATCAATTTTGAGGCTTTCATAACGTTCAAGTATCGCGGCAGATTAAATATTTTATGATGTTCTTCCTGAAAATGCTGTGGAGTTTTGCTCAAAAATCAAAGTTATCAACTTTAGTTTGGCTACTCGCAATACAATTGAATTTATTCTCCTATAGTTTCCACCAATGAACCCTCAATTCGCACTTTGTTGCTCTTCCAATGCCCCTTTCCTAAGAGGTAGGCCATTACTTTTAGGCCATTGAATTTACCTCCCAACTTACAACAAGAGCATCCTCCAATTTTACTGGCCGAATTTAGGGGAGGCTTCTAGATAAGGAGGAAAACCTCCGTCTTCCGGCTACATGTTTTTGTATTGCAGAAGACGGGACTCAAATGCAGCCAAATCGGTCTGGGAAAACTTTTCTTTGCCTTTCAACGCTTCAATAGCTTTTTGCTCGGCTTCTATAGCCTTAGTTCTATTACATGCACGCCAATACCACTCCGCCATTTTGTGATAATCCTTGGGAATATCAGTAGTTTCCGGATAGAGATCAATTTCAACTTGATATGCTTCAGCGGCTAGCTCGTATATTTCCGCTGGAAGGTATAATTTGTATGAATATGACTCGATGATGCTTTTAAGAACATAATAAGGGGGATCTTCATATGTAGATGTCAACAGCAACACTTTGCCAAATTCATAGGCCTTCTGTGGGTTCGTTTGAAGTATCGAAGTAAAGGTATAAATTCCGACGCGGGGTGCGTATTTCAGGTTCGGTTCCATTCTAACCATTTCATCAATCATTAAAAGGGCTGAATCCTGTTTATGAAGATTACTCANNGTCATATGCCGAATCATCGAGACCTGCCAAGCGCTTGTCAAATTTTCGTTTCTCAAATGTTTTTTTTATATCCCAGGTATGGTTCAGTATTTTGGGCAAGACTTCATCAAGTCTTGTAGGGTAGCCGATCCAGGCTACTCTTCCTTCTTGATTTACCACATAAGCGGTTGGTATGCCCTGTTGCCCCGAAGCATAGAGCCAGCCAGTCACCATGAAATTGCTATCGTCCGCTGCTACATGATAATCCATTCGATGCCCCATGCTGTCGACAAAAGCTTTTATTTTCTCCATGGAAGTGGTTTTCTCTTCAAGGATATCAATACCTAAAATGGTGACCCTGTCTTTGTATTCATTGGCTAAAGCGGTGAGATGAGGCATTACTGCCCGACAAGGTCCACACCAAGTTGCCCAGAATTCCACTACATAAACCTTGTCTTTTTCGAATCTTTGGGCGGGTACACCTTTTAGCCATTCTCTTACCCGGAGACGTGGAGCGAGATCACCAATGTTTAAGGAAGGGGATTGGGACTCTTGGCCATAGGTGGTAACTGTTATAATACATAACAGCAGTAATAACTGAAAATTTGATCGCATAACTTTATTGAATGCCTTTTTATGCTTTGTTCTATTTTATGGGTCCATTATAGAGAACTGGCACAAAGATATATCCTGACTACCATCCTAATTGATCTCCGAAAATTCCTATCAAATTCGTTGCATAGATGTATTAACCGATTTTTTTTAATTCTTAATTTTTTTTGACTCCTATTTATGTTTATTGATTATTTTTCCTTTCAACCTTGGATAGCTGCATTAATAAAGTATCTTTTTGGGTTACAATTATCCACTGCATATGCTTGTCATCGCTTATATTTGATTTAACATTCAAAGTATCCTTTTTGTTTTTACTTACACCTAAAATTAGTTTGATATTGTGATTAGTACTGTCGTATTTATAGCTGCCCCAAAGTGATCTATCTTTCTCTACCAAGTAGTGGTTAGGGTTAAGAACTACAACCCCAAATTCTTCAAGGTAAATGTTTTTCCAGGCAGTAGAATCAGTAATCCAAGCGTTGACATTTAACGTATCACCATTCCTTATCATTTGGTCTACCTGCCACTTACCTACCAGGGTTTTGGGAGATTTAATAGTTGTCTCATAATAGATTAATCCAAGGGGATAGGCAACCGCTAAAAACCTGAGCAAATATTTAATAAACCCTATACTTATTTTGGGTAAATCTTCAGCTGATTGAAATAAAAACTCTTTGATAACTTTCCAGCGCAAAAACAATAGACATAATAAGCCCAATGAATACAATATCGAGTTCAATAAAGCATAAGATGAAATCTCAAAAAACCAATTTATCAAAAATATGTTGAACATCACAGGAAATAAAATGGCGGCACCCAGAAGTGTAGTACGGCGAAATAATAAAAGCACCGCACCCCCAATTTGTAAAAATGATATAATAACCGATAGGGCATAAGAATGTCCAAAATAATTCCAGGTAAGATCAAAGCCTGAAAGATCGCCAACAAGGGAATCATTCCGCGAATACATATATGCAAATTGAGTCCCATAAATCTTAGCAAAACCGTAAGTGCAGATGCTGATGGCTAACCAATACCGTAGAATCCCCCGGAACAAAGCATGTATCTTTCCGGAGTCTATATTGCCTTTACGTTCTTTTCGGTGCCAGTGAAATGGATAAAAAATGGAAAATAATAATCCAGTAATCGTCATTAATGGATTTAGGATCCCGAACATACCAGGTAGCAAAGAGGTAAATGGTTGNNGAACCATGAAGAATATAAGGTTGTCGAAGTTGAAGTAGATACTTGCATTTGGATAGATTAATTGAACAGGACAACACTTAATCAATAAGGATTAGCTTTAAGTTACCACACCATTAGTTGACCTCCAAAAATATCAGAATATTAAGGCCGAATCTAAGTTAATTCTAAGTAAGTTAGTGTTACTCATTCTAGCGGAATATTCAGGGAATGTCTTCCAGACATGAAAGGCCAAAGCGAAAGGAACGGACTTTGAAGTATTATTTGTGAAGTTTCAAGACATTCGCTACACTTTTATTTTCCTTAATACTTAAAATTATTTACTACTATTATGAGTGTGGAATGTGGGTAACTCGACAGAGTTATCCATCAATCCACACTCTACTTATAATATTATGAATTCAAAGGATAGGACTATTAAAGCTAGGGAAATATGGCTCAAATGCTACGAGGAATTGGGATCAGCAAGCATGGCAGCTCGCAAGTGTGGTATTCCCCGCTCTACACTTTATAGATGGATTAAGAGAACCAAGATTGAAGGTAATGAGGCTCTTAAAGGGCGCTCGAGAAGACCCATTACCCATGCTAAGCAGAAGGTTACCGATGAGATAACAGAATTGATAAAGTCTATAAGGACTCAATTTAATTTTGGTCCACAAAGGATCAGTCTACATCTATTAAGAGTTCACAATCTTGAAATTTCTGCCCCCACAGTTTGGCGAGTTATGAAGAGTAATAATCTGCCCAACATCAAAAAATATCGAAAGCACGGGGATGTAAAGCGCTACAATAGACCAATTCCTGGTGACAGAGTACAGATCGATGATTGCACGAGGTTAAGGGTATTGCGACTATATGGAAATAAAAAGACTGAATCAACAATTGATTTTCTTGGTCATATACTTGACACCTTTGAATTTCCAATACATAGAATACAAACCGACTGGGGTACAGAGTTTTTTAATGACTTGTTTCAAGAAGAGTTAATGGACCATTTTATAAAATTCAGACCTATTAAACCAAGAAGCCCTCATTGAAATGGAAAAGTCGAAAGATCCCAGCTAACTGATAAATCCGAATTCTATAGTACCATCCCTCGAAGCGAAAGAAACTTGGAATTAGCACCAAGACTTCTTGAATGGCAGAGTTTTTATAATCATAAACGCCCACATGCGTCGTTAAACGGGAAAACACCTTATGAGAAGCTGCTGGAAGTTAAACATCTTATTCCCATTCAACCCGATGTAACCGGAAAATATTGGGAAAAGGAAGTTGAGATAGTTCCAAGAAATAGTAAGATGTATTACCGAAAACGATAGTTAATTTTGTCTCATATCTCTTGAAATATCACATATTATTATTCAAGCATCTTATTTAACCCTTCCTTTTCAAACAGTATACGACCTAGCTTTAAGTCTGACCAGCCGTCTTTTAATTTGTAGGTAAACGCGGGGATATTATCATTCAAGTCACATTCAATAAAACACGTGGCAACTTTACCTTTTTGGATTTCTTCTTTATCCTTCAACTGGTGGAGGTGAGTAGAAATAATAAACAAGGAGTTGGTGAATTTGACAAGTCCTTTTATAGTTGCAGCAC
The DNA here is from genome assembly GCA_003135585.1 of Chitinophagaceae bacterium. GTDB lineage: Bacteria > Bacteroidota > Bacteroidia > Chitinophagales > Chitinophagaceae > Puia. Next base: position 1,545 of record PLCH01000288.1, on the reverse strand, counting down.
TAATTTCCAGTGCATCTTCAATATTTGTTCCCCTGAATAATTCATCAAAAACCGCGAAACATTTTGTGCTTCCCGCGGCTTCCGTAAGAACATTTTTTAACGTGATTATCTCTGACATAAAATGGCTGTAGCCACTTACAATACTGTCAGTAAGGTTTATGGCCACAGAAATAGTGGTAAAAAATGGCATTGTCGCCTTTGAAGCTGGCACGGCAAGACCTGTATGTCCAAGATAAACGCATAAGCTGACAGCTTTCAACAATGTAGACTTACCAGACATATTAGGCCCTGTTAAAAGAATAACATTTCTGCTAACAAGAAGATCGTTTTTGACAGGATTTTTTACAAGAGGATGATAAAGCCCTTCAATTGAAAAAGTTGTTTCATCAAATGTTGGAAAAATAAAGGCATTCCTGATGATGCAGTTGCTTATGGATAAATAAGCTTCAAATAAAAACCAGCGTTTCCAAAAAGATGATGCCTGGCCGTTGGTTACTTTCTCAGTGATAATCTTCAGCAGTTCAACAATATGACGAACATTTATTTTCTTTTTTTTTCGGAAGATTGATTCATAATGCTTCAGGTTAAAATCGACAAAAAAATTGTTTATCCACTTCAGTTCAGTTGCATATTCCTCAGGGAAAAGTTTGGTATCAATCTTGCTTAAATAAGTAGAATGTATTTTGTTAAAAAGCAGGATAAGCATAATAAGCTTTCCTCTTTTTTGATGTCTTAATTTCTCTGAAAAAACGAGTTTCCATCTCAGGTGCTCACCCAAAAAAGATCCTGCGGAAAATGTTTCAAAGAAATCATATATATCGGATAAATTAAACCGTGAATAAGAATAGTCTTTTAATAATTCCCGATTACCAATAAAACCTTTTAGGACATGCTGCCTGAACAATATNNATTGCTGACTTTGAGCCAAGGGGTTCTGTTATTATTTTACATAACGCCTGACCTGAAAATAAATTATAAGTGAAATCAAACAATGGAACGATTTCATCTTCTATATGTAAGTCACTAATATTTGTCATATTATATTCTTCTAAGTTATCAGCACGTTCCCTTAGAGTATGATTTCGGCATCCTTTAAAATTTGGCGGCAACTTTAAATTTACAATGTTATCTCCTGTTTAGATGGATAAATACTTGCGCCACATTTCCACATCTGCTTCTTTGTAAATGAGCTTAGTGTCAAATATAGGACTTACCCACTTCCTTTTGTTATTCGCTTGTCATGCAAAATAAGGGAGGACAGAATTGAAGAACAATTAACCAACAACTTAGGCGATTAAAAATATGATAATTGTTAATTCATGAAGAAAAGAATTCTTGGATGAGACTTAACAGTCCCCATTCGATTTTTCTCATAGCAAGAGCTCTTTCATAGTTTCCTCCTTACTCATGGTTCCTTGGTCCCTTAGGCTATTGGTTGGCACTCAATGAAAAATTCAGCCGGGTGAATGAATACCGATCTTAAACGAGCATCGGTTTCAGAATTTGCTTTATGGATTGGCTGGGGAGGAATTAATAATCCCAAAC
>PLCH01000056.1 GCA_003135585.1 Chitinophagaceae bacterium | reverse complement strand
TGCCGAAGCGATTAAGCTATATCGGTAATCTTTCAGAAAGGATATCCCTTATAAGTTAGGTAAACTATTATTCTTACTTTGCATCAATTCAAAAAAATGTTTCAGGATTTTTTATTCGGGTTCTGTGAATTAAATTTCGTCAATCCNNCCCATTGGGATATCCAAATTCGTATTCTCCTTTTGAATTTTCATCGATTATAAATGAAGATCCAAATTGACTAATGAGAGAAGGCGTTTTTATCGAAACACGAAATTCTCTTTTATCGGGGTAAATCCAATCAATAAACCACGCGTGGTAGGGAGTTCCTTCAAATTCATATTCAAATAATGTTTCAAACATGTTTTTTCCTTAAATATACCGAATTCTGTAATTCGGGGACTAAATCAAAGAGATTGAAATAGTCAGAGTTTAGAAGAGTTAAATTAATAGTGTCTGTCCCTCACCTGACGGGAAGATCGGGGAACAGGCTCGGAATTTGTCTTCGTCAGAAATGGACAATCTACTCTCTCTTGACAATTATAACGGATTTGGGTAAGCTATTGTATGGAATTTATTCTCCACGTGCCGAGTAGGTATACTTCTTTCCTGGGAAGGCCATTTTCAATAAAAACTGAAGATGGTTCGGTAAATTAGTATCCGGTTGGCAATACGGGCAGCAATTGCCGCGTCTCTGCTCAATTGAATGAAAATTCTATTAAGTTAAACTTTTTATATCCTGATAAAATGTGTGGTGTTTTCTGGAAGACCGGAGATTAGAGTCCGGCTTTAGTCCTTAACGATTTTGCCAGTTTGATCTCCGGGTTTTTTGACAGGAGGAGTTGTGCCTTCTTTGCAGTTTCCTGTTTTGCGATCCATNNTTGTTTTATGATCTTTACCCTTTCTAATTTTTCGTTTATACTTTCAATCATCATATAATAATCTTATTTAGTAATATAGACCAAAACCCCCTCATTGTTCGAGTTACTTTTGCTTTGTAAAGGGAACTACTTACTGAAATTAAATATCCCTGTTATTTATACTACATAAATCAGGATTCTATATGTTAAGATTGAAATTCAGTTGAATAACAACCTTAATGAGGATTAGGAAAAAAATCGGTCGGGGTTGTGGAATAGCAGGACAAAGATGGATTTTATGTTACCACCTAATGTTGCAGAAGATTCATCAAAAATAGGAATTGGGCAGGGTCAGGAGAAAAATTAGACCATGCTTTTGATCCCAAAATTTTTATATAATGCACAAAAATGGATATTTGATAAATAGGATAATTCCTTCGGCAAGGAACAATTGCCAGGATGAAGTAAACAGAAAATCAGCAATAGTGAGGGAATAAAATATTGAAGGAATTAGAAAAACAAATATATTGCCTCAGATTTATAACTTATGTCCTTATTTATCGCTTCGTTGAATTCGGGTAGCAATGGAAACTGCTATTACATTGGCAATGAAACCGAAGCTATTTTGGTGGATGTCGGTATTTCCTGCAGGGAAACAGAAAAGCGAATGAAAAGATTGGGACTGTCAATGGATAAAGTAAAAGCCATTTTTGTCTCACATGAACATTCAGACCATATCACAGGAATTCCTGTTCTTGCCAGAAAATTCCAACTCCCCGTTTATATTACCGAAGGTACACGGGCAAAAGGAAGGCTGTTCTTGGAGCAGCATTTGGTTATTTCTTTCCGTGCTCATGTCCCTATTCAATTTAGCGGTTTTTCTGTCACTGCTTTTCCAAAATTTCATGATGCATTTGACCCGCATAGTTTTATAGTGGCCTCAGCATCAGTCAAAGTAGGCATATTTACCGACATAGGAATCGCATGTGACCAGGTGATCCACTATTTTCAACAGTGTCATGCGGCATTCCTCGAGGCAAATTATGATGAGGATATGTTAACCAATGGATGCTACCCATCCTATCTGAAAAGGCGAATCAAAGGGGGGACGGGGCATTTATCCAATGCGCAGGCATTGCAGCTTGTTCTTTCTTATAAACCTCGCTTCATGAGTCACCTGCTTTTGTCACACCTCTCAAAAAACAACAATGATCCGAAGTTGGTCGAGGAGCTATTCAACCAGCATGCAGAAAATACGAAAATAATTGTAGCGTCCAGGAATAAGGAAACTCCTGTCTATCATATTACCAATCAGGGAATACCCCCAGGAAGCATCAAAAAAAAATACGAAAGCAATACGCAGCTTCAACTTTCTCTTTTTTAAAAAAATTAATACCTTTTATTATAGGTTGGTGTCAACGCGCATTCCCCTGATAAAAAATTCGAGATTGAAGACTTCCAGGCTTCACCCTTCAGAAGCCTCCTTGCTCAAAAATTGAAACAGAGAATTATACTCATTAATATTTTATTATTTTTTGTCTGAATACCTCATAGGTTTTTACATCAGTAACTATAACAATATACGAACCAGGAGCGAATTTGTGCATGTCAATTTCATGCAGGTTTGGTATGTTCCAGTATAGCCGCAATTGTCTGCCACTTATATCAAAAACCTGCACCTTAATTGAATTGCTGCTGTTATTCATCAGGGTCAGGTTATCAGTGACGGGGTTCGGAAAAATCCGCACATCCCAGATTTTATCCCACTGATTTATATTATTGATTGTTTCCATTCCGGTTTGTGGGTTGGATCCTAGTGCCTGATTTCCTTGGCTATCAGAAATTTTAAACCCATTTATATAGTTATAGATACCCTGCCGGCTTAGGCCAATTGAAATGCTGCCGTTGGAAGGGCTTATAGCAGAGAATTTTGCTGCATTCGATGTATTGACATCGGTTGAAACAGTTATGGATTGATTCGCGACAGTAAAAGTCGTGTTTTGACCATCGGTTCTGTTTCTGCTTGCATAAAATTCAAGGTTGTACCTGACTGCATTGTTAAGTCCGCTAATCGTCAGCATCCGTATGGATGTGGTATAACTGGCAAACCGAAGGACTGTGTCAGGACACATGGTTGCACCTGATGTATATGATCCGCCATTGTCAGCAAGGTTATCCTGGTAGCTTAATATCGCACTGACCGGACTGGCTGATCCATCAGAATATTTCAATATTCCGGAAGATCTGTTGATTTGTGCTCCCGTTCCGATATTCCAGTTATTCCACGAGGGGT
>PLCH01000640.1 GCA_003135585.1 Chitinophagaceae bacterium | reverse complement strand
TGTTCCTTTTTAGCTATTTGTTTCGCGTCATCAAGATTATTACCCCATTCTGGGAAGGAAAGGAAGAACAAGGGCAATATAAGCAATAACTTTACTTTCTTTATACAATGATTTATTAAGAACGTTACAATAAAATAAGCAAGCAAAATTTAATAGCTATACGAGAGTTAATCCAAAAGGTTGTAGCGTAAAATTAAGTGATTATTTACTGAAATATGGAATATGACTTGGTATTTAATTTATTATCTGATCCACCCAACCATTTAAAGATTTACTGCATCTATGTTTATCAAAAGGCGAAATATTCCGGAAAGCGAACTACAAAAACTCATTAAAGGATGTTTGGCAGGAGATAGGTCTTGCCAAAAGCAATTGTATGATATATACGCGCCGATAATGATGCCTTTATGTTTACGCTACTCAAAAAACTTAGAGGAAGCTGAAGAAGTGCTTCAAGATGGGTTCATGCAGATGTATAGATGTATTAATCAGTATAAAAAGATTGGATCTTTTGAGGGATGGCTACGTAAAATAATGATCAATTGCGCTTTGCAGCGGTATAGGGGCAAAGGTAACCTGTATCGCATTACTTCACTAACCGAAGAGCATATATTTTTAACCACCATTGATGATTTCATTGACCGCCTTAGTGAAAAGGAATTGATCCGGTTGATTCAAACGTTGCCTCCTGCTTATCGCATGGTGTTTAACCTATATGTTTTCGAAGGGATGAAACATCGTGAAATTGCCCTTTTGTTGCATATCACAGTAGGTACTTCCAAATCCAATTTATCAGATGCCAGGGCCATTTTGAAAAAATTATTAATTGGAAATTTAAAAGTTGCGAAATAGAAGGTGTATGGACGAAAATTTACCTGATAACATTGATAAATTATTTAAGGATTCCTTACAATCCTATAGAGACGAACCTTCCAAAGACATCTGGGAGAAAATCGAGCGTCAATTGGATAGAGGCAATGCCCTTATTTACAAATCTAGGTACCGTTTCCTTGTTTGGGTGTCAGCATGTCTTCTTGTTTTATTAATTTCTTTGGGAATACTAACCTTTGTTCATTACAAAAACGATCAAAAGAAGGAGCTCCATGGAAGTGGTGATGAAATGGTTGTATCTACACAGAAAATCGAGAATAATTCCAAACTTCAAAACAGAAATGATCTTTCGCCTTCTTCAGCAACGGAAAAACTGATCAGGAGAAGGGATTTGAATGGGATGGGTTTAAATAATAAGAATGCCAGCCCAATCGATGTTCTTAATAACCATATCAAGGAGATAGAAGAACATTTATCCAGGAGTTCTGTTTGGTCATCCATTGAAAAGGAATTTCAGGATGCTTTTTTAGACACTGTGCACACTGTTAACCTCCATCCGTTAACCACAAAAACTTTATCATTAGAGGTTGACAAAAACCAGCTCCTGACGGGAGAGATAAATAGTTTAAATGGAGTGACAAATTCTAAACGGATTAGCAGGTTAGACCGTTTTTCGGTTACCAGTTATTTTTCACCGGAGTTTGTAGGTTATAAACTGTCTGACAATGATGCGAACGCCGCTGACGAACGACAAATCAAAAAAAAGGAAAGACATTTTTTTTCCGCATCCGGCGGGATTTTATTGAACTATAGATTAAAAAGAAAATGGATCATTCAATCAGGGCTCAGTTATTCCTGGTCCAGCAGTATCATTAATCCTTCCAAATCTTTTGCAGAAAAAGATAATAACGGCAATGTTCAATTCAGGATCAATACTATCTCCGGATATGGATACCTGCCATCTTCCTCGTCCGTCGCCCCAAACGTGGGCGACAGTGCATTGACGGATAAAGCGCATAGCAGACGGCACTATCTTACTCTACCCTTGATTGCATCTTATGGGTTTAAGGTGAAGAGATTTACTTTGCTTACCGGCGCCGGTGTAACGTTTAACTTCCTGACCAGTGCAACAGTAGAATCGAAAATAGAGGGATCACTTTATAATCAGAAAGAATCTATCGTAACCATGCATGGCCTTAAAAAAATCAATTATGGCATTTTATTGAAAACCGAATTGCAATACCAATTCGATTCGAACTGGTGGATCAATCTGATACCTAGCTTTAATAATGCACTCGGCCCAATCAATATTCATAGCGCGTTTTCAACTTATCCATATAACTTTGGGATAGGACTCGGAATAAGTCATAGATTTTAATATGATGAAGAAACCGGGCATGATAAAATTTTTCACAGAATATGGGCCTGACTTTACAAAGTCTACAGTCAAGGGCTTTTTTCAAGTATTACTGAGTTACAGGTTTCATAAATGATCTGAATTTCTAATTGACCCAACCATTTCACTTCTATAAGCATCTAATTCAGGGAGAGCGAAAACTATGCTGAAATATTTGCAAAAGTCTTATTCCCTTAATTATTTTCTAAAAGGATGATCATCTTTTTAAGGGTGGTTTCTATATAATAGGTAATTGATATCAGCTTTTTTTTGATCTCATTATTATTATTTTTCTTATTGGTTCATTCGGGGATCTAGGATAAAAGGGATATTATTGATGCAGAGGCTTTTCGGCTTTTTAAATCATTTATTTCTCCTGCGCATTCGAGGATCGACAAGGCGGTAAGTTTTTTGGAACGAGTTTATTCCTACTACCTTGTATTTCCTGATCATTATTTATTTATGGCGAAATGACAGAATGTACCGGAGAATAGTTTTTTGAAATATCGATTTATTTGCGTGAAAAAAAGTATACAGAATAGGGTTGGCTTTCAATTGTTAATTTTTAATTAATTCTTGCACTCAGATCCATCATCACAAAATGGAATTTTATCGATGGAAACCCTATTGTCTATATGATTTGTTATAGTTTGGCGTTACATGAAACAGTAAGGGTTGTCAAATGAATTAGCACTTTAATAATCCACATTTTGATAAACTACAATAAGCAGATGAGTTCCCTCTTGCAGGGCTGCCGCAACGGTGAGCGAAGGAGTCAGAAGGAGTTATATGAACAGCTGAAAGGGTATGCGATGGTAATTTGTTACCGTTACCATAACACGGCTAGTCAGACAGAGGAAATCGTAAATGAAGGTTTTGTCAAACTTTTCCAAAATATTCATCAATTTGATGAAAGCAGAAATACTAATTGTCTGGTTGCCTTGAAGGGATGGTTTAAACGCATTCTTATTAATACCTGCATCGACCATTGCCGCAGAAACGCTTTCTCCCTAAATGGGCATGTATTGTCAAAAGAAACGGAAGGAATCCCTGATCACAATGAAAATGGAATCGATGTTTTGTCGTATAAGGAGATCATTGGTGCGATTCGCGAGTTATCTCCGGCATACAGAACGGTCTTTAATTTATTTGTTATTGAAGGATTGACACATGAAGAAATCGGCGAAATTTTAGGTATTTCAATAGGGACATCAAAATCAAACTTATGTAAAGCAAGAGAAAACCTGAGAAAGATCCTAAATCTAAAGGAACAGATGGATACCGGGGCGTCAAAGGTTGACAGAAAAAGTTTGGTTTGATATAATTTATCTTAGAATGGAATATTATTTAACAGGCTAAACATTTTTCTATATACCCAATCATGATTTTGAATTTGGCATAAAAAAAATAGGACCTTGGTCATTTATTTGCAGCCATTTCTTTTTGAATGTTAGGTAGTGCAGGCAATACTTCATTAACCTGGTTTATTCTTAAAGAATAATTTTAAAGTATTCAGTGAATAACAATCTGGTAGATACTGACCTGATTTTTATTGCTTTGTAGTTGATACAAAGTATTTTCAGACTCTTGAATATAACTTATAACATATTTAAAAAAATATATCATTACAATTAAACCTTGCCTCGTTTAAATTGTCGAAACAACTATTTCTAAACCAATTCTAATATATCAAGTTAATTGAAATACAAATTCAGTGAATAGACTTCCTTACCAGGCCTCTTTTTCCCATAGTTATCTATTAAATCATTTTTAACTCAAATTTTATAATTATGAAAAACTTAAAACTTTTTTCAATTCTTTTCTTATTGAGCCCTGTTGTATTCATTAGCTGTTCAAAAGGGACAGCCGGCCCTGCCGGCCCTGCTGGTCCTGCCGGTCCCGATAGCACACTCCATTCAGCCTGGACCCAAGTGACCATGACATTCAATACTACTGATAGTGCTTATGAACAGGCGATCACCGCTCCTGCTATAACAAAAGCCGTTTTGGATAGCGGTCTTGTATTGTCATATTTATCATATGTTAACTCAGCAGGCAATAGTTTTGTATTTAACGCTTCTGAAGGGCTAAATGTAACTTATACCGTAGATACTATTTATTTGATCTCTACGAAGGACCTTTCTTATGCCAATACGGGTTGGAGCTATAGATATGTTATAGTGCACGGCACTGTTACTACCGGCAACAGCCTATCTTCTGGTCCTGGAAAGGGTTATACAAAACAGCAATTGCTGGAAATGAGTTACCAGGATATTAAAAAATTGTTCGGGCTGCAGGACAATATAAGTTCTAATTAAGTGAATTTTCAATGATAATTTTATCCGGCGCAAAATTTTTGCGCCGGATTTTTTTATTGCCTGACCAAACTCGACGCGGTATTATTGTAATGTTTTTGATAATGGCAATTGTCCCAGGTTTTACTTTTTTGACATAATTAGGATTGCGGTGGGAAGCCAGCATTTAAATCCTGGCATTTTTCAGTTTTATACAATTGGCATATTTGCTGCATAATTAGGTATTTGGATTGTCAATTTAATAATACCGGCATTGATAGGGAGTTTTTTAATTTTAAGCATTCAATTATTTGGTAATAGATGAGATTAAATACCTCTGTTTTTGTTTTTTTATTAATGGCAATATCAGCTCCCATGAAGGCGGGTGATGATTTCTGCGGTATCCGGAATACATCATTTCAGGCAAATGAAGTTACCACATACAGGGTTTATTATACTCTTGGGATTTATTTTGCAGCAGGAGAAGCTACTTTACATAGCAGTCTTGAACAACTCAATGGGAAAACAGTTTACCACATTGTGGTAGATGGCAAAACAAATGGTTTTTATGATAAATTCTTTAAGGTCCAGCCTTAATGGTAGGCTTCGAATTTTGTTGTACTTCCTGCATTTCTCACTGAAACCACTTAATCACTCCAATGGTTCCTGATACGTATCAACAGAAAGAGCATTGTAATAATCTATCACCACTGCAATATCATTGATAGCAGATGGAACTCATCTAAACTTTCAGATTAAAAAAACAAAAGAAGATATACGCATTAAATTTCCTGAGAAATCATTGTTGATTTTACAGGTATATTACAAACTTACAATGAAAAAGAACTGGATGAAAAAAGCAAATCCCAATTCTTTTATATTCCCTTTGATTAAATTATCACCCGCAGAGCAAGACAGAATAAAAACACATAATGCTATCTCTTCCGCAACTTCTTATACCTACAAGGATTTGAGAAAGTTAACGGTACTTGCGGGAATAGATAAGAAAATATCTTATCACATAGCCAGGCATAGTTGGGCCGTTCGGGCTTTACAGAAAGGAATGCGTATTGAATATGTCTC
>PLCH01000381.1 GCA_003135585.1 Chitinophagaceae bacterium | reverse complement strand
GTGTATATGAATCTTTTTTCAGAAATATGGTCAATAGAACGGCAATGAACAATCCATAATCAAAAAACCTGACGGAAGGAATGAAATATTGGAAAAGAGCTGTAAGGCTTATTACTATGAAACATAATAGCAAAACATGTGCGGTTTTTTCTTTAAACATTTCAAAATAGTTGGAAAAATAATAGCTGAAATTAGTACAAAGTTTCACAATTCAGGGTGGATTCGGCGAAAATCAATATACTNNAAATAATGTTCGGAAATGAAAAGGATGATCGCTCCAACAAATTATTCTTGCATACTCCTTTCGCCCAGTTGGCTGGATAGAAGAGATAAAACCTCCTCATGAATACAAGCAATAAACAGTTATTTCATTTGGGAAAATTAGGTGGAAGTCTAATGAACCGTTAATAGGGCTCCGAAAATAGATGATAATGTGGTTGCTCCATTAGGTAATTTGATGCAATTTTTGAAATAATTATATCAGGGGAATTCAAAGAAATTGAGGTTTCTCGGTGTGAATTACTGAAGGAACAGCTTACATTTTTAGGCGGAGGGGCAACTAATTATGATCCTACTTTTGTAGACCTTATCCTTTAATCTTATTCCACGGGGAGTTTGTTATCTATTGATTTTCGATGGTAAATTTGATGAATAAGTAATAGGCCCAATCCCAGAAAAATTACCAGAGAGACTGCTAAAAGGAAGATTCCTGAAGACGCCCAGCCGTTTTGCATGATGGATCTAAGACCCTGTATCAAAAGGAATGTTTCATTTGCCAACACGCCAGTAATAAAAAGGATCAGACTAACCCTCCAGAAACCGGTAACGGGTCTCAATAATTTCTCCGCTAAGAAGAATCCAAATAAGAAAAAACTAACGAATCCCAGTAAAACTAGGTGAAGATAGGCAATGATAACCGGACGGGTTCCGAAAGCAAGGTCTCCTAGTACGGGGATGGCTGATAGAAACTGCAATAGAAATNNTTCTGGTGACAGCCGCTTCCGTGAAATGTAAATCATTTGGATTAGGAGAACTGCCCCGGTTAGTTGGATAAAGCCTGCTAATGCCGCAAGTATATAAATCCATACCGGTGGATGGGTCCATAATATGGATAAGCCATAAGCCGGCAGGCAGGCTGTTGCTAATAACTTGAAAACTAAAAATCCATTTTTTTCATTAAACAAAATTTTCTTCGAATACAACGTCTGAAAAAAAATCGTAAGTATCGCAAAAGTAAACCAACCGTTGTATTGAAAGTGAAGAAATAAATAAACAGCATTGTGGTATAAATTACTGTCAAAGATCTTATTTTCTATTATATAACCCAGCAACAAAGGCCCTGCCGATGAGATAACAAAAAAGGATAAAGCACCCCTGGCAAAATATTTGACCAATAAGGGTAAATTACTTTTGGTAAGATCCCTCCAATATTGCCAGGCGAACCAATAGGAAAATACGATAGATAAAATTGAAAAGCTGATTGATACTAAACCGTATCCCTCGAACAGAAAGCTAACCAACATTCCAAAGTTTGCTATTTGTGCCAGGTTGAACTGAAACAGGTAACTTTTCTTAATTGCAGGCCGGTTCTCCGTCAGTATATAAACAAATGCAGTGAAGAGGGCCATAGATATCCATCCGGCAAAGGCAAAATGGGAATGTGCATTCAATAAATGTTCATAATTTACCAATGGCAGACGAAATTCGATTTTGTATCGAAGTAATACTCCGGCTAAGGAAACTATAACAAAGTTTAAGAGACTCAGAGTGGTCCATCGCTTGAACTTTTGAAAACTTGTTTCCTTCATGATAAGTTTTTTTACTGAAATATATTTCCGTAAAGTTTAACGGCGGTTTTTTTTACAATAATTAGATTTTTTCTACTATGCAAATCCTGGATATCATTCATCATCAAATAATTCTTATGATTAATGAGAGAATAATAAAACGATTGCTGTTGTTGATCAGCATGCCATTTTATTCCAGTGAGGCCGCCTGATCGATATCAAATAAGAAATAGACTGCCAATTCGCATGTAAATATAAGATTCAAGCCGTATAAATTGGCAAGCATAATTATTTCCAAGTCGATCTTAAATAAGTTAGACACTTTGTCTAATTCCGGGAATCATATTAAGCATCTAATGCAGACCGTAAGGTAAGAAACTGCATGCAGATTGGATAATGCCTGTCAATGCGACCTTAAATGTCCCTTTTATGACCGGCTGTCCTGTCAATTTACTTTTGAAGTATCCGAATATAATTAAAGCAGGCATTGTGAAAATGGAAGACACCTAAAATCCGGTTTTACTATTGCTAAAAATAATAGGGGGACAGGGGAATAATCCAACTAGATAAGAAAGTGCGATAGTGCTGGCACTTTTTGCAGATCGGTTTTTGGCAGGTTTTTCAATTTTTATTTTAAGCTTCCTCATGAAATCCGCCGAAAGATTCTTGTCTTTGCTTATTTGTAAAGCAACTTGTTTGCTTAAGGATTCGTCTACCCCCAAATTCAATAGAATATCTTGAACTTCCTTTAATTCTTCACCTGGAACATTCTCTATCTGACTAAATTCTCTTCTCAATTCAGTGCTGTAGTGTTCCATTTCTGACTCTCCGGCCAAAAAACCACCCAGTCACAGGGCGATACAACCTGCAGCTATTTCAGATAAACCGGATACAATGATGAGATGATTCGTATTAAGAATGCCACTTAATCCGGCAGTTAGTGCAAACGGAACCGTGAGTCCATCAGACATCCCAATAATAATGTCTCTGACTGAACCGGAATTAGTAATATGTCTCTCTTTTGCAATAAAAATATTAAATGTAAAATATTTGAGTACCTAATTGAATTGACGAAATACTTGTCTCTCACTATATATAGTTCGCAATTGAATCAGGTTCCACGGTTTATTCCTTTTTAGAAGGCTTGCACTATTTAATTCTGAAATTCATGGGCATAAAATTAAAATCGATTATTATTCACTCGCATTAGAGAGCACCATAAAGGGTTTTACTAAGTAAGTTGAATATGTGAATTATAAGGTTGATTTAAGATTTAATCTACATACCAACGTGTCCCCTTAAATAGTTCGTTGGAGGCAATGGCTTCACGGATCAGATCGTGTATGGTGATTATACCTTTAAACTTGTCACCATCAAATGCCGATAGGTAGCGAGATTTAGAAGAATTTATAAGTATCATACATTGCTCTGCTTTATCATCTAACCTTGTAACTGGTAGATCAATATTCATAATCTCATTTACAAAGGTGGTGCTGGGGTGTTTATCCCGAAGAATTAATTTGTACACACAATCTCTCTCGGAAATAATGCCTGCATATCGCCGGTTTTTTCTAACAATCAGATAGCTAATATTCTTTGATTTCATAACAGCTGCAGCTTTAAGTACAGTATCACCGCTATTAATGAAATTGGAATGAGGTCCCTTTTGCTTAATTATTTCTTTAACGGTGCGCATGGCTAACAATTTTTTTAACAAACATATATTACATCAAATCTACAAACTTAAATTGTTTCTGGGACATGATTTTCTATTTTTCACAGACATAGTCATTCCAACAGACACTTGTGAAATATTTTGTTTAAAGATTGCGGCATTTGTTTTTTGACCAGAAGCTGAACTATAAAATATACCCATGGATATAAACGTATTTTAAAGAAAGTTTCATTTCATCAGGCCTTATCCTGCGATATTAGAGGATGTTTTTGCAACAATATATTCCTGGCTTCTAATATGATTTTGAATCAAGCTTGGTGAGCCTGGATATGGATTTGAATTATAAGAGTGAATAAAAGGCAATTTTAAATCCATAAAATGGGTTCTTCTGTAGGCATCCCCTTTTGATACATAGGGATACAGCTTTTTTAAAATTCCAGACGTATTTCATAGTTGAATTGTGGCCGCATTTAGGGACACTTTTGTGATAAGACTCGTATGAATTAATCAATTCAAAATCAAGTGAGTTTATCTCCATATCAGATATATGGAGCTTCCATTTGATGAGTGCTCGTACATGGCCCATTGCAGTTTTATATCTTTTTAATGTGAGTGGTGCATATTCATTGCCAATCAATTTTTCAAGTTGGTCGTTATGTTCCTGAAATATTTGTAGGATCATTTTGGGGTGCTCAATGATTCCTAAAAGTTTGTTTTTAATTTTTTCTGCAGTAATTATTTCCCCATTAATCATTAATAATCGATGTGCTTCATACACTTTCAATTGGAGGCATTCCAGGAAAGCATTAAGAATCTTTATATCTTCTTTGGTACCAAGGGCACGGCCAATTGATGTATTCCATCTATCTGGATCACATTCCCTTTGCGTGGATATTTCTACACGCTGGCCATTTACGGATATTCGCAGATATACTGGTTGAGGGCCTTTTGCATAGTTGGTTGGTTTCTTCAAAATGATACACTAAGCTAAATCCCTTACTCACCTTAACATTATTGTTTAAAATATTAATAAAATTAGACCTTCAGCTATTTTAAGTCAAGATGTTTATATCCTAAACATATTGA
>PLCH01000157.1 GCA_003135585.1 Chitinophagaceae bacterium | reverse complement strand
CTTAAAAGCAAACAGTGCTCACAAATAAAAAAACTATCCCATAGATTTAGTTCCGAAATCAGGGCATTTGAAAAAGATCTGAAAAAATCAGGGGAAAAGATTCTGTACAAATTTAAAAACCTGAAAAACAATTGCATTATTCAGCTTTATCCAGATCAATTGAAAAATCTGATTCTGTTGTTTTCAGACCAGAACAACCAGATGAATTTACACAAATACAGAAAAAAAATTAAGACCATCCTATATGGATACGAGATTTTCAATAAAAGGCTTCTTAAAGAATTACAGTTGAATACTGCCTATTTAGAGCGCATCCAGGATAAGATTGGCCGTTGGCATGATTTGGAAATGACATTGAAGCTATTGGCGGAGGAGGGATTTGCGGATACCAGAACAGTAAACAAATTAAAAGGCCAGGACGAGCGTTTGATCAAAGTAATAAATACACTTACAAATAATTTTCAGAAAAAAGTAACAACCACAAATTAAGAGTGCTCAAAATCTTCTTTTCACTATAGAAAAATCTTTTGAAATTCTTGCCCCCATCTGTCCGGTAGTATCATGTTTTCTATCATGATTGAAAACAACAAACTCGCATTCATAATAAGTTTTGTCTTCATAATAATTGACACTCTTAACGACATATTTGATTATCGATGAATCATTATTTACTCCCTTGTAAAGAAATGAAGTCATAGCAGATTTTAATTGGTTTTCGACTTCTGTCCGTGAAAGGTTTCTTTTGCAGGATATCCCTGCAATCAGAATTAGGATGGTTAAAATTGTATTTTTCATATATAAGCAACTGTTTCCTGAATCGGTAAAAATATTCCAATTTAAAAACTAAACACGATAGTCAATAAGAAATTATTTGATTAATTCTTTGTGAAACCTTTTCCGGATTGGGGAGCATGGCTTTCTCAAGCAGCATGTTCATAGGCACGCAAGGTAAATTCAAGGCGCCCAAAACGTCAACCGGGGCATCCAACATGGAAAAGCATTTTTTGGAGATCCGCCCGGCCAACGCTTCAGCGAACGAATTATTTTGCTGTTCTTCAGACAACACGAGGCATTTCCCATGTCTTGACACTGATTCAAAAATTAATTCCTCATCCAGCGGATATAAACAGCGCAAATCAACGATCTCTATTTGACCAGGGAACTTCCTTGCTGCCTCTTTTGCCCAATATACCCCCCTTCCGTAGGTTACGACACAACAGGTCTCCCCCCGGTTTATCCTTGCATCTTCCGCCGCAAGTATTATATTGGCCTTACCCAAGGGCAGCACATAGTCCCTTGATGGTTCATGGGTCTTTGCTTCCTCTGTACCCGAAACCTTATTCCAATACAGTCCCTTGTGTTCAAGCATTATCACCGGGTTAGGATCCATGAATGCAGCTTTCATCAAACCTTTCATATCCGCTGCATTGGAAGGATAGGCTATCTTAATTCCTTTTATAGACACAAAAGTGGTTTCTATACTTCCGGAATGATAAGGACCCCCGCCATTATAAGCACCTACAGGAATACGAATCAGTGTTTGTACCGGAAACTTTCCGCAACTTAGATAACAGGACTTGGACTNNCTGGATAAATATAATCACCAAACTGAATTTCTACAATGGGTTTAAGCCCAACTGCGCACATACCTGCCGTTGAACCGATAATATAAGCTTCCTGTATAGCCGTGTTAAATACACGGTGATCGCCGAATTTGTCTGCGAGCATGGCCGTTTCCCTGAAAACCCCTCCCAACCTCTTTCCGACATCCTGGCCATACAGTATTGCTTCGGGGTATTCTTCCAATATCTCCCGGATAGCCGATAGTGCCGCATCAACCATTGTCAATTTCTGCGCATTGGGAGGGCATCGTTCGCCTTTTTCCCTGGTAACAGGCGTGGGAACAAAAACGAAATCTTCCACCGAAGCAGGATCGGGTTCAGCCGACTTCACCGCTTCCTCAAATTGCCGGGCCGCATAACGGGCTGTATTTTTTTCCAGCTCCTGTAATTGATCTTCCCTGATTCCGGTCTCTAATAACCTCCTACGCAATTTTGGGACGGGATCATCTGCTGTATGCCTTTCCAGATCCTCCCTGGTCCTGTAAAAATCTTTTCTAACTCCACTGGTGTGATGTCCGAGCAAAGGCAATTTTGCGTGTATCAAATATGGAGACCTCTGTTTCCTGACCTGGCTTATTACCATGCCAATTGATTCGTAACATTCTTCAAAGTTACTGCCATCAATTCTCAATTTTTCCATGCCTTTGAATCCATCAGCATACTCGTAAGCATCCATCGCTCTGCATTCTTCCCGGCTGGCGCTTATGCCCCACCCGTTATCCTGAACCAGATAAATTATAGGCAATTTTTTTAATACGGCAAATTGAAATGCTTCACTCACTTCTCCTTCCGTAATGCTCGCATCGCCGAAAGAACAGAGTACAACCGGAGCTTCCCCCTGTAAACCATTTCTTAAGATAGATGACTGTATTTTTTCCAAATAGGCTATCCCCTGGGCAATTCCTGTTGCAGGAATGGCCTGCATTCCCGTCGCGCTGCTTTGATGAATACTCGTCGGTTTATCCTGATGCCTGTAAGAAGGGTGCGAATAATATTCTCTTCCGCAGGAAAAAATGTCGCCCCCTTTAGCCAGCAACTGCAGCATTAATTGAAAAGGGGTAAAGCCGAGACCAAGGAGCAAACTTTCATCCCGGTAATAAGGACAAACATAGTCACAGGGCAATAAATGAAATGCGGCAGCCAGCTGAACTGCTTCATGGCCGCGGGAGACTGAGTGAACGTATTTGCAAATGGAAAGGTTGTTCTCATATATTTCAGCCATGGATCCGGCCGTGCACATCAACCGATAAGCCTTCAATAAAATATCGGAGTTGATCATAAAAGCAAGCAATCAAGGCGACAAACCTACAGTAAATGACCACCAACAGAGT
>PLCH01000410.1:4496-6456 GCA_003135585.1 Chitinophagaceae bacterium | reverse complement strand
AATGCGGGGCCTGCACGGTCCATTTGGATGGTAATCCCATAAGGTCCTGCAACCTGCCAGTATCGGCAGTAAAGGGCAGAAAAATAACTACCATAGAAGGAATTTCTTCTGCCATTGACCACCCAGTTCAAAAAGCCTGGATCGAATTGCAGGTACCCCAATGCGGCTATTGCCATTCCGGANNAAGTCATGTCAGCGGTTGCTTTGCTAAAGAGAAATTCCCAGCCTTCAGATGCACAAATTGATATAGCCATGCAGGGCAATATTTGTCGCTGCGGGACCTATCAGCGAATTCGCGGGGCAATTCACCGTGCCGCCGAAATAATGAAAGAAGATACAAAAAAAGCTTTTTGACAATTAATATCCTTTAAAATATGCAGGCTCCATCAAATTTAAATCGCCGTCATTTTCTTAAAATGACAAGCCTTTCAGGTGTGGCTTTTATTCTTGGTTTTTCCTCAGCCAGCGCGTCCGGCACAACCGAAGTTGTCAACCTCAGTGGCATGGAGGGATCGTTTGAATTTACTCCCTATATAATTATAGAAAAATCCGGGCTCATCACCATTATGAACCCAAGACCGGAAATGGGCCAGGGAACTTACCAGTCCCTTCCTTCAATCATTGCTGAAGAATTGGAATTATCCATGGACCAGTTTGTAATAAAACAAACCGCAGGCGAGAAATTTTTTGGAAGACAGGTTTCGGGAGGAAGTTCATCGGTCAGAGGGAATTATACCCTTTTGCGAAAAGCAGGTGCCTCTGCTCGTGAGATGTTGGTCAGGGCCGGTGCCGAGAAGTGGAATGTTTCCGTCGGCGAATGTTATGCAAGAGAAGGAAAGATTTTTCATAATCAGACAGGAAAAAGTTTTACCNNGTTTTAAAAGATCCAAAGGATTTTAAACTCATAGGTAAATCCATCTCCCGGCCCGACATACCCTTAAAGGTTTCAGGCAAGGCAGTTTTTGGAATAGATGTGGACATTCCGGGAATGATGTATGTATCTGTGGAAAGATGCCCCGTTTTCGGAAGTAAACTTGTGAGTTACGATGACAGCGGAGCAATGAAAGTAAAAGGAGTCCGGCAGGTTCTAAAAGCCGACAGGATTTTTGGTAAAAATACCTATGTAGGTATTGCTGTGCTGGCCGACAATTATTGGGCTGCATTACAGGGAAGGAAGGCTTTGCAGGTAAAATGGGATTATCAAGGATTTGATTCCTTCAATTCCAATCAATACGAACAAAGTCTGAGGGATTTAGCCAAAACAGAAGGACTGGTCGTTCATAACAGCGGTGATTTTGACAAGGTCTTCGCCGAATCAGCTTCAACCCTGGAAGCCTTTTACGAAACACCTGTACTTTCCCACTCACCTATGGAGCCAATGAACTGTGTAGCTCAATGGAAAGAACCAGGTAGCGTAGAGGTATGGGTTTCCTCTCAGGGCCCCACCTTGATAAAAGATGAATTGTCCCGAACTTTGGGAATTCCTCAGGATAAAATTACCGTAAATATCACTTTTAATGGAGGCGGTTTTGGCAGACGCCTGCAATCAGATTTTGCCTCAGAAGCCGCAATGATCTCCAGATCGGTTGGTAAACCCGTCAAAGTAATCTGGACAAGGGAAGATGATACGCAACTCGGGCCATTCCGGCCTATGACATTTTCAGCAATGAAGGGGGCTCTTTCTGCTGATGGTAAAGCCGCTGCGTTTCAGCATAAGGTGATTTCCCCATCCATGAGTGCTACAAGGAATGCCAATTATGACAAATCAAAACCAGACGCGAGTATGGTTGAAGGAATCAGCGACCAGAAATACGAGATTCCGAATATGAAGAACTGTTATGTTTTTTCAGAAATGCATATTCCCATGGCTGCCTGGCGCTCAGTTACGAGTTCAACTTTGGCATTTGCCCATGAATGCTTTATAGATGAAATGGCCATAAAAGCAATGAAAGATCCTTTA
>PLCH01000410.1:0-4478 GCA_003135585.1 Chitinophagaceae bacterium | reverse complement strand
CAGGTTGTTGAAGTTTCCAGCCAAGCCAACGGAGCAGTTAAGATCGAGAAAGTCTACGCTGTGATAGACCTGGGAACTGTGGTAAATCCCGATAATGTTAAAGCCCAGGTTGAAGGAGCCATTGTGATGGCCATCGTAGCTGCTATCAAGAACGGAATTCGCTTTGAANNGTGAAATGCCGGTTGTAGAAGTATATATTCTGGCAGATGGCGGACCGGTAATAAAAGGAGTGGGTGAACCAGGGCTTCCTCCCCTGGCCCCTGCTTTATGCAATGCAATATTTGCAGCCACCGGAAAACGTATCCGCAGATTGCCATTTGATCTGAATAAAGTGTAAATAGCGATAAATTATTGGAAATATCCGTTTGGCATTCTCTCAGTTCAGACCTCAATTTAAGCCAGCCTCGGGGTTGAAAAGGCCGAATTAAAATCTCCTGAAGTTGTGCTCATCTCGGATCAAGGAGTCGAAAAAAATTATTTGCCCAGGAAATAAGTATAAAAATAATTGACCGGTTTTAAATTGAGCAATTGTTCCCTGTTGGCTTCTAATTCTGCAAAGGTTAACTTTTCAATTTGCTCTCTTTGATAGGACAAGGGTTTTTCCGTCAGACCTTTGGTAACCACTCCCAGACCGTGATCACAATCCAGCACGAAAATATTAATGTCCTTTCGGGTTGACCGTAAATGAACAATTGCTTTCCATACATCTCCATTCCAAAAACCTTTTTCACCACTTGCCTGCCATTCTTGCCAGGTCCCAGATGCAGAATGACTCAATGGGTTGCAATCATGAACCAGGATCACTCCGTCATCACTCAGGTATTTTAAAGTATTCTCGATATCCCGCAATGCGTAATCATACTGATGCAATCCATCGATGAGGGCTATCTGAACATTTTTGTTTGCAAAAACCCTTTCAGCATCCTGTCTGAAAAAATCATCACTTGTTTTTTCAAAATACCGGTTAAAAAGATTGTAGGGATTCATAAGGATTTTCCCTGCCTTCCTGAAAAAATCAAATACAAAATCGGGATCAACCGCTATTTTAAAATTGCTTCTTATTTTAAACAACACATGCCCGTTGTGGACCCCAATTTCAAAATAATTATTCAGCCTTCTGAATTTCATTAGTGCAATAATGACCTTTATCCTGTCCATTGTTATCCTCCTGAAAACTGTGGGGAATGGGTTAAAAGATAAAAATATCAATTTTTCGGACGCTGAAATGCANNGGGTAATTCCCCAGGGAATTATTGCAAAAAAAACTCTCGAAAAATTGGAAAAACAAAGGAAAAATTACTATTTTGGGAAGCGCTTTTTAAGTCTCCTTTATACCCCGTACCCATGAAAAATAGACTTGTTATCTACCTATTGTTCTTATTTTCTTTTATCCTCGTCATTTTTGCCTGCCGCAAATCCGTCAGCTCCATCGCCCCGGTAATTCAGCCGACGGCACCGGCCCAGCAAACCCATAATAATTCGTCTGATTCAGTTCGCCCCGTACCTTTTCCCCAAACAGGTATTACGGGATGCTCCTATGCACCGGATTATGGTGATACACTCATTTATCCGCAACCAACGAACGGTAAGGATTATACTGTTGGCCCGCTAAACAATCCCGGTATTGGCAAATATTTTTCATGGCCGGAAGGAATGATTATTGACTCTTCCACAGGAATTATCGATGTTACCAAAAGCGAGACCGGAGAAAGGTATGTTATAGGTTTTGTAAAAGCCGGTACCCGGGATACCTGTTTGCAGCCCTTAATTCTGGCGGGTGGTTCCTATATGGACAGTGTTTATGTGTTGGGTAATAACCAATACCTGTGCGCCCCTTATTTTAATGCAAACCCTACCCTGATCTCCGTTTGCCGTGGCGGTGGTTCAGGATGTCAGTTTGATATCACGGGGCAGGCAAAAAATCAGAAAATAGTAATAAATAACAGCACCGGTGTGATGGACCTGCAAAAGACGCTTCAGGGCGGAGTTTTTGGACTTTTGCCCATAGATGGTCAATCTGTTACCACTACGATCTATTACAAGCTTAGCGACAACAGTAATTTTGCCCTTCAGCACATAGACATCACATTTATATATTATACAAGCAGGTCACTAATCCCGGCTAATATCTTAAACAATATTGTAACCAAAAGAATTAATATCCTGCAGAGTGTTTTGGTCACCAATTCTAAAAACCCAAGACCTCCTGTCATTATCCTTACCAGGTTCAAATAGGCAATAAGGGAGCTTTAACCGGCGTTAATGGCTGGATCCAACCATTAAATGATTTTATATGCCCGGGAGAGTTGTATTGCTGTTACTGGCCTTCTCCCTTTTTGCATCCTTTCAAGTTGGAAAGCCAGGGCCAACTACAGCTGATATAATAAAACTATACCGAAAGGCTGAGAAATTGTTTGGTCTCTCTCATCCAACAGACGCAACGGATAGGCTGGCCCTAGCTGATTTTAGCATGGTGATTGACANNTGACAGACTGGAAAAAAATCCAAAAACCGGGACCGACAGCATCCTTTTTCAGTCCTACCTGAAAATGGGAATTCTGATGGATGTAAAGAATGAGTTTACCAGTGCTAAGGAAGCTTATCTTAAAGCCCTTAACATACATCATGCTGACAGGAATTTAAGTGACTCTCTGGCATTCAGGGCCTATGTGTATGCCGGCACCTGCTATTTTAACCTCAATAACTTTGATTCGGCCAATTATCTTTTACAAAAGGCCGAAAGCTTAGTCGATCGTTTCCCCACCCTATCTGAAAAAGAAAGATTATACATGACCATGGGAGCGCTTTATTATGAAAATGGCAATTACCTTCAAAGTAAAAATAATTTTAACAGGGCGCTTGAAATCACCGAAGCCAAACAACCCTTGGATGCTATAATGAGGGTTAGCATTGAAACCAATCTGGCCACTTCTTTTTACAAACTTGGTTTGTATCCCGAAGCCATTTCCATTTATAAAAAGATTCTCAAACAAAATGTCTCTACCAGTTTTATATACCTGAACATGGGCAGGACCTTTGCAGCTTTACATCAAAATGACCGAGCCCTTGAGTATTATAGAAAAGTAATTCCCGCTGAAATCCCAGGGGTTTATAATGAAATGGCCTTGACGCAGTTGCAATTGCCCAGGCCGGACTCTGCAAAATATTTTCTGGATAAGTTCCAATCCTTTAAGACGAATAATAAACTAAATAAGCTGGATATCGGAATCAATGATTTGTATAGGGCCGAGCTTCTTGTCACAGAAAAAAAATATTCCGATGCCTTATCCTATCTGCAGCAATCCATCAGCATTTTTTCAGGCAATTTCAAAAATCAGGATACCCATGCAAATCCGTCGGATTTTGTCGGGACTTTCACTTCCTATACCCTGTTTGAAGCTTTGTTCAAAAAGGCCGTTGTCTTTGAGCAGTTATACCAGTCTCAACCAAAAGAAGAATATTTGCATGAGTCTCTTGATGCATATAACAGTGCCTTGATTTTGTTGCGGTATATTGAAAAATGTTATGATACCGATGATTCCAAAATATTCCTGAAGAAAATAAGCCAGGAGGCTTACCTGGGTGCCTTCCAGGTGTGCATGAAATTGAGCCATATTCATCCTGAAGCGGACTACCTTGAACAGGCATTTCTTATAGGAGAAAAAAATAAAGCTTCTGTGATTTCTGCCAGTTTAAAGGAAAAAGCACTGGAGAAAACACCTGGAATAAGCGAGGATTTGTTACAAAAAGAAAGAAATATAAAATATAATATTGCCCGACTTAATATCAAGAGTGAACAGGCCGTCGACAATCAAATCATTCAGACAATACAAAGAGAAAAATCCCGTAACGAAATTGAACTGTATCAGATACAAAAGAACCTGGAACAAAATAACCACTATTATAAGCTTAAATATGAAGATTCCTATCCCGGGATTAAAGAACTCCAGCAACATATCAGTGGGGACCAGGCTGTTATTAGTTTTTATGCGACGAAGACCGATCTGCATGCATTCATACTCACGGCAAGTTCTTTTCAACATGTGCAGTTTGATTCTTTGCCTTTAATTCAACAGGACGCCGAAAATTGGATTCGTCTTCTGAAATCGACCGAAAACGGTAAAAAGTTCAAAGGGGAAGCAGTTGGTTCGCGTTTATGCACCCGCCTGGTAAAACCTATACTGCCACTAGTTTCCGGGAAGGACAACTGGATCATCATTCCGGACGGTATTCTTTATTTTCTTCCTTTTGAGTCATTGCCTTCGGGTGAAGATTCCAAAAGCTTGTTGGAAACAACCGAGATAAGTTATCGTTTTTCCTCCCGCTTTATCGAGACGGAATTCAGTCCAAAAATAAGCAAGGGTATACCCAATAAAATCCTGGCATTTGCCCCTTTTACGAGTGAATCCGAATCCATGAATCAGTTACCTTTTTCTTTAGAAGAAATCGCCGGTTTGCCCGGGCGCCAGTATATTGAC
>PLCH01000375.1 GCA_003135585.1 Chitinophagaceae bacterium | reverse complement strand
GTGATGGCCTCGTATAAATCTTCACCAGGGTCGTATAAATGGTCAGATGATAACAAATCTACCTCGTGAATCTTTTTTGCCAGTTTGCGCGCGTTTTCGTCAGGCTCCATGCCGGTTGGGTCCCATCCATTCAATTTCATGTGCTTCACAAACGCTCCGGTGCCGGCCCCGATGTCCAGCAGTTTCCCCTTTTTTATCCCGGTGGCGGAACCTACAAGCAAACGTTTATTCATCAATGTTTGCAGCCTTATAAAATGATACAAACGGTTTATCAATCCTTTACCCGTGTCAGTATGCGAAATATAATTTTCAGACTGGTAAAACTCTTTCATGGATCCGGGATCCGGTGCATTTTGAGTAATCCGTAAACCGCAATCGGTACATTCCCAAATTTCAAAAACGGCGCCGGTGACGGCATGATCTGTGGCGCTGAATGCAGGCTGAAGCCTTTCAGAACCGCAGCCTGGGCATAGGGCATATGTTATCCGAGATGATTCCATAATTGAGCCGGTGAACAAAAAATAGAAAGAAAATTTATTTCTCTAATTGAAGCACTTGCTGGTTGCTCACGGNNCGATTTTCTTCCGCGGACCCGCGTCCTTGTTCAGCCATTCATTCATTTCGAAATTAGTCCGCTCCCTGTCCCCTACCAGCAATACATGCTGGGCGTTGGGATGGATCACCTGCCTGGCCGGAACCGGCTCCCAAAAAAAAGGAGTTCCCAGGGAAGATTCAAATACGGTATTTCCTTCAAAGTCCTTTTTTAATTCCCCAACGCCTTCCCATTTTACCTTTTCCTCCTGACTGACCCGACTTCGAAGCTCATAGGAAAATTCATTGTACCATTTAAGCGCTTCATGTTCCGGCATCTTTTTTTGATTTCCAATGAAGGAAAAGAATTCTTTATCCGGAACATCAAAATATTTATCGAAGCGNNAAATAATAGAGTGGAGGGAGAATTTTTTTTGTTGTGATATCGATGCTTGAAGGAAGGGTCTCCAAATAAATCGTTCCCAGTCCGGGGATACTGATACTTTTATGCTGAAACAGATAACTATTCAATACCTCAAACATATTCCATCATAATTATATTGCGAAAGAACGGAATTTTGGGGAGACAAAAAAACCATCATTTTTGACCGAATGAAAAAATGATTCCTCCTAAAATATTAAATCCATATGATTTGTACTGGTTCCAGCGTTGATATTGGTCGTTGAGAAGGTTATTCATTTGAAGCCACAGATTCAATTGTCTGGCAATGCGGAATTCGATGCCCGCGTTTAAATCAAATCCTCCGGTTCCTTTATAGTCCTGGCCATTGTTGCCCCGGAAAGGGGGGCCGGTAAAAGCCCATAGATCGGATTTAATCCACAGCTCTTTAAAGATTTGCCATCTGAGGGTTGATTTGAATTCCAGCGGTAAAAGACCCCAGGCTTTGATTTCTTTCTGAAGACCTGCATAATTATTAATATTCAGTAAAGCAGAGACACTGAACTGCTCTCCCTGCGTATAAGCGATCTCGCCATGAATTTGAAAAGCCTGCAGGTCAGGTTCATAGCGGATATTGAAAGTCTTTCCATCCAGGCTGTCATTTACGAACAAGGGCATATTTCGAAACTCGAGGAAACCGGCTTTTACTGAATAGTTAATATGATTGTTTAAGGATCCTTTAAATCCGGCATACCGTTCCTGTACTCTGGTGTTAAGCAATACAAGGGGTTGTTGCAGCCAGGGGTTTATGGATTCAAAATTCTGGTAACTGCCTTTATTGTAATATCCGATCCAGCCAAACTGAAGGGTGAAACGCTGGTCACCCGTACTTACATCAGCCATGAAATTGGGAAGCAGGTTGAAAGCCCTGTTGTCCCAGGATGGCGTAAGACCCGCCTGTAGATAAAAATTCGCAGTCTTGAAAAATAATACAGGAGAAACATAAAATAAATTATTTTGGACCGGAGGTATGTTCTGCCGCCGGTAATTGGTCAGATCTGCCGTAAATCCCAGGTTAAATGAGAAACTCTTATTTATCAGTTTTTGTAAAGGAAGATTCAAAACGGTATTTGCCTCCGTGGCTTGTGGGATATGATTATCGCTGAAAACGCTCACATGGATATTGGGATTATAATTTAATCCATAAGTTGTCGGTTCGGTGTTGCGAAGACTTAATTTTCCTTCATATGTCTGAAATCTTTGAAGCAACTGCTCCTTGGTAAATTTTAATGTATCGGGTCTATAGCCGTACAAATAATACCCGTCATTTTTAAAACCCAAACGCCCGTTCCATTCCAGCTTATTTTGTGTTTTCAGTCCGGCCACCAGTGCGACATCCGTTAAACTGCTTTTCTGGAAGGGAAGACTTCCTTTCGAACTATACTGATTGGCAAAGATGTTCAGAAAGGTATTTTTTCTGNNAACGCCCACTCTTATGTAATCGTAATTCTCCCAGGCAGCAAGCGAATCCTCGTGAAGGGCGGCAGGTTTTAATGCTGCCGGCAGGTAGTTAAGGAATAAATATTGGGAAGGGATATTATAGGTCAACCTCGGTTTGCTGGTATCTGCGGGGGGCTCAGCTGCATTGAAATTAATCTTGGAAGCATCTTTCAGTACAGGCTTGAAAGTGGATGTAATATNNGTTGTATCCTGGGCATGGGAACAAAAACTCAGACCCAGGATCCAGGATCCCATTAGAAAAAAAAATTTAATATAGTTTGTTTGTGCCGCCATCATATTTTATAATTTTCAATTGTCCCCTGTTTTGCTGCTTTGTCTTTCCTCTGCGGGCAACTGGTTGAGTTTCTGCTGAGCCTGCTGACGGATGTCTTCAGATTTGGCATTATCCAAAACACTCTGATAGGTCGCTTTAGCGTTGAAATAATCTTTCTCTTTAAAATAAATATCTCCCAATAACAAATAGGCTTTTGTTACCCAAATCTCATAGGAACCCGATTTATTAATGATCTCAAAAGCAGTTTTCTCTGCTTCCTTTAACTGGTTTTGCTGAAAAAGGCAATCTGCAATCTGAAAGCGGGCTTCTGCCCCATAAGCGGCTTTGCTTAAGGAGGCAACCGTGCGGAAATAGGGCATGGCAGCATCACACTGGTTAGTGGTTTGCAATGATTTACCGATGGCCATGTTGGCAAGAATCTTATCATCGGTCCCGATTCCTTTCTGGTCAAGCAGGTTCTTAGCATTCTCCGTCGCATCCGTCCATTTTTGCAACTCAAACTGACTGCGCAACAATCCCCGCATCGCCTCTATTTTATTTTCCTGCGAGGATGAAAAATCCTTCAGTTTACTGAAATACTTTTCAGCGTTCGAATAGTCCTTCAGGTTAAAGAAATTCAGCCTTGCCGATTGAAGCAGGGATTTTTCCCCAAATTTATTGGGCGCTTTGTCGGCCACGGCTTCATACCCCGATACAGCCTTCGACCAGTTCTTCTCGTTAAAATAAATTTCACTTTTGTAATAATTTGCTTCCAAAAAGTANNGCCTTCAGGAAATTTACTCAGATAATCTTCGAATTTCTTGGCTGCAATTTCAAAACTGCCGTTGTTAAATTGCACCTCCGCTTCCTGGTAAGCAAGCTGGTCCTCCTGGGTGGGGGTTATATCCACACCCATGGTCTTGGCAAAGTTGACATACTCACTGCTCTTTCCCTGTTCTATATAAATTGTTTTGGCATTGTCTAATGCTTCCTGGGCTTCGGGCGAATTGGGAAATTGTTTAAGCAGTGCATCATATTGATTCAATGCTTCCTTATTATTGTCCAGGTTATAATAAATAATTCCTGCCCTCAGGTATGCCCTCGGTTTCAAAGATTCATTGTTCGGAGAACTGATTACATTTTTCAAATATGGAATGGCTTCCCGGTATTGTTCATTGGCCAGGTAGGTATTGGCTATTTCCATATTTGCATCCGGAATCAGGTTCGAGGAAGGGAATTTCCGGATGACCGAATTGAGAAGATTTATCTTTTCACTTCCCCGGTTCACCCCGGCGATCATCGCCAGCTGAAAGGTGGCGTAATCTGATGCAGGCCAGGAAAACTCCAGCAACTTGTTATACATATTCATGGCGGTTTTAAAATCGCGATCCATATAATAACAATCCGCGTCCCGAACATAGGCATCCTGCTCGAGGGAAGTAGAATTGATCTTGGGCGTTTTTACAATCTGTTCAAAAAATCCCTGTGCCTGCCTGTAATTTTCCTTTTTAAGAAAGCAATAACCCAGGTTGTATTTTGCATTCGCCGGGTTTACTTCGCCATGGGCCATCCCGCTTTTCAAATACTCAAAATAATAATGGATGGCGTCATCAATTTTCGAAAGTCGGTAATCGATCTCTGCCTTCCAGAAATTCAGCAAGGGCAAAATGGAAACATTATCTGGATGCTTGAGTGCCTTGTCCAAAAGACCCTCAGCCGCGGGGAGGAATCCGTCGTTGATCAATTCAGTAGCACGGCCGTATAGAATCTTTGGATAAATCCGCTTCACATTATCCGATGGATTGTGAAGGCTGTCCATCAGGGACAGGGCATCCTTGTAGTTATTGGCATTGGCCAATACATTTACCAGCAACTCTTTTGCTTCAGTATTATAAGCAGAGTTTGGATAATTTTCCAGAAATTCTTTTAACTCGTTTAATGCGATATCCTGGTAACCCAGTTCAAAAGATAGTTTTGCATAGTTATACTTGGATATTTCTTTCTGCTTTGGATCGCTGCTGTTGGAGGCGCAAAACTGAAACGCACTCCGGGCATTTGCCTTCTGACCTGTTTTCAGATAGGCGTCCCCCAGCAAATACATGGAATTCTGTCCGATCGAATCTCCCTTGCCCCCCAATTGTTTAAAACCGATGATCGCCTTATTCCAGTNNTCCAGTCCTTCATTTGGTAATAGCTATAGGATAATTCATACAAATCTTCCCTTGAAAGATTCTTTGTCTGCTCTGCATATTTTTCCAGATAAGGCAGCGCTTTTTCAAATTCCTGTTTTTCATAATAGCCATGGCCCACCAACTGCCTCATTTCAAGATCATAATATTGTCCGCCTTTGCCTAAATGCGATTCGGCATATTCAATGGCCTTGTCTTTCTGATTTTGCAAAAGGTAAATGTTGGCAATATAATATGGAACGATTTTTTTGTAATCCGGATTATTCTCGACGACTTTAAAAGCGTTGAGTGCATCGGGGTAGTTCCTGTCATAAAATGAAATGAACCCGTAATAATAGTTGGCATCGATATAATTGGGGTCTTTTGGTAATTGACGGATGGCATCAAATAAGGGTTTGGCTTTGTCAAACCTTTGCTCTGTGAAATATCCGTAACCCTCATGAAATTTTAAATCAGCTACCTCGCGGTTACTGAGGTTGTCAATGCTGGTGTTCTCATACAANNATTTCCACCCTTGCCTTGTTATTTTCCAGGTCAATAAAATCCCGGGCCGGGGCAGCCGCTCGGGGTTCATTTTGTTTCAGGGCACAAACAAGTGTGTAATAACGAATTTCCACGGTACTAAGGGCCTGGTTGCTACGGTCAGTCTCCCTTAGGCCCGATTCAAGCTCCTTAAAAAGCGGATAGGCCAGGCTATAATATTCTTTTTGAAAATATTCTGTGGCCTGTTTCAATACAGCCTGGGGATCGNNGGTTAATCTTTTCATTCCATTGTCCTTGTGGTAGTTTTAACGCGCTAAAGTTTCTAAATATTTTACCTAATACCAAACATCATTCCAAACAGCTGTGGATAACTGTAAGGATTAACATTTCTTTAGTGAAGAGGAATTTCTAAAGTCATATAAATCAGGTATGACATGGCTCTTTTGCCTATTCATCCTTTTCCTGTAGGTTTGGATCAAAATTCAGTCGATGAAGAAATTATTATCAACGGGTTATTCGGATACCAANNGTGCTGCTCTCGGATTTCTGATCTGCCTCAACCATGGCATCCCCAAACTTGCGAACTACGGTGACCTGCAAAACACATTTTTCGATCCTTTTCATATTGGTCACCGCTGGTCGTTGATTTTATGTGTATTTGCAGAAGTATTTGCAGCAATGCTGCTGGTATTGGGGCTGTTTTCCCGGATTGGGGCCCTCATCCTTACCATAGATATGTCTGTAGCGATTTTTATGTACCATCACGGGCAGCCACTAAAGAATTCCGAAGAGGCCGTTTTATTTCTGGTGGGGTTTGTTTGCGTCCTTTTGGTCGGCCCCGGCAAATGGAGCGTGGATGCGATGACTGGGAGATGATGATGAAACGACCAAATCATGAATAAATCAACTGTCATTCAATTGTCATTTGTCATTTTTGGCATATTTTCTTTTTTCCGAGCCTTGGAATACCTGGTGGGTAATTTTGCTTTATTATTATGGTTGAATGATGGGTTTTCCTCAGAAAATTTTTACAAGTCTGTATTTTCAAACTTTCTGATTGGAGGCTTTTTTTTGTTGATTGGGTATTTTTTTATACATAAGTCCGGGCGCTTATCTGAATNNTGGACCTCACAAAAAAGCTTCTCAAGAAGAGATTTTGAAATAAGCTCTTCCTTGTTTGAAATTTTATATTCCCTTTTTGTAATCACCGGAGTCTATGCGCTGATAAATCAACTCCCTTATCTTATTAATAGCCTTTACACAGGATTTGAAGACAAAATCGGGAGAGGCAGACTTAATTCCATTCGGAATTCAGGTGTTGATAATTCCTGGACCATGGTATTTTTGAAGATGGTTTCTCCGGTTTTGATGATTCTATTTGCGAAAAATCTGGCAACTTACTTTTCAAAAAGAATCAAGCAAGGCAGCCCGGGTGAAATATCAAATACCGCAGACCCTAGGCCCGGTGATGATCCTCCCTCCAATTTTTGATTTCTCTTTTTATGGCTTCATTACTGAGGTTTTCCTCTGCCGCCTTTTTAGCAAGCAATACAAATTCTTCATCCTGGGCAAACCTTAAAGCAATGATTTGTCCCATACGCAACCTGTTGTCAAGCAGCCGGCCGGTCAACACAAAGTGCCGGAGGTTTTCTTCTGCTCGAATCGCCCTGTTCTTAACCCTGAGCGGGAACTGCCGCATGTAAAAAAATACCAGAGACAGAATGACAGCAACAAGGCAAATAAGCAAAGCATCCAAAAGACCGGAGCGATCCCTATGAACCAGGTTCATTATGGAGCCAATTATCAAAACAACAATTAAGAAAAGTGTAATAAAATGGAAACCGGCCACATATTTTCTGTGGTTGCGTAAATTCTGTCGTCCCATAAAATTGTATTTTAACAGAAGATACGGCAAAATTATTTCAACAGGTCGAGCAGCTGCCAGAGCTTTTGGACCATCCGGGAGGAGGAGCCATCATAATTGTTGACGATTATGGCAAATAGATATTCCTTTCCTTGCTTACTGGTTTGAAAACCTGCATAACTTCTGGCCCCGGCAATGGAGCCGCTTTTCATTTTCATTCCGTTTATTTCGGGGAAGGCACTGTAAAAGGAAGGGAACCAGGGCCGGCTTTTTGCGTACCATAGTGCTTTTACCAGGGCGTCTGTTGTGACCCGGTTTTGCGGGGATAAACCACTCCCATCCACTATGTTTAAAGCAGCATTTTCAATTCCCCGGTCCACCCAGAATTCCTTTACGATCCCGACCCCCTTGTCTGTTGACCCCCTTCCTGTTTTTTCATAGGAGAGGGTCTTAATCAGGGCTTCCCCATACAGGTTGATGCTTTTTTTGAGAAACCAATAATTTATGCTGTCCAAAGGAGGGGAGAAAAAAGTTGACAAATCGCCGGTTGGCTCCGGCCAACTTTGTTTATCCGGGGATTTTTCCCTGTACAGATGATATCCTTTCTCTGCCGCCAGATCATGTTTCGAAAACATATCGGCCATCTCATTGCGCAGCTGATCGGAAGGATAAGGGATGGACCCTGAAATAGTGAAATGCTCCGTTCCAATGGGGATTGTTCCCTGCATAAATCCAAAAACCCCATAAGGTGGCAGATAAATATAACCGTTGTCTCCACTTCCCTTATCTGCAGTTGTGATTTCACTGATCATCTCTCCAAGCTTTATTGCAGGATCCAGACTGATGATCTTAGCGGTATCCCCGATTTTGCTGCCTGGTTTTAACAGCAGGTCATACTGGTTTTCCCTCCAGTTAATACCCCAGCAACCCGCACCGTAATAATTTCCTATATCGCCCCAGATCCATCCATCGGGGACAGGTTGAATAGAAAATTTTGAATCATCCAGAAAAAAATTTCCGCTGATTTTATTTATATTATTCTTTTTAAGCGTGGAAAAGATTTCATTGAAAATAAAATCCTCCTTGGTTTCTTTCCATCTCCTGCTGCCCAGTGTCGGATCCCCGCTGCCAATCAGAAAAAGGTTGCCAAGGAGTGTTCCGGCTTCAATTTTTCCATCATATTTCAGCCAGGTTTTATAACGGTAATCATGTCCCAGCAAATCAAAGGCTGCAGCACTTGTAAATAATTTCTGGCAGCTTGCGGGCGCCAGCCCTATTTGTTCGTGATGTCCATATACCGTCTGACCATTTTTTGCATCGAGCACAAAGAGGCTCAAAATGGCATGACGCATCTGGGAGTCTGCTTCTAATTTTTGAACCCCTCTCTCCAATTTTTCTTTTATGCCCTGGGCAAAGGATATCTGAATGGCCAGCATAAATGCCGGTAGTAAAAGCTTTTTCATAAAATGGGAAATTTAACGGCCGCAAATAATATAGGTAAATTTACAGGATAGAAAATGAAGTGAACTACCCCTTTGCTAAAGACAAATGGGCTTCGGGCTTCCTAGGCATGTGCTT
>PLCH01000141.1 GCA_003135585.1 Chitinophagaceae bacterium | reverse complement strand
TCGATTCCTGTCGAGGCTACTTTTAAAGTGTAATTTAAGCCTGGGTACCGATTCCAAAGATGCAAACACCTCAAGACAGTGTCGGGTTAAAAATTCCCCATCTCTAAAAAAGCCCCTGTATGGGATACAAGGGCTAACAAAGCATAGATACAAAAATGTTTTTTACCGAAATTGGCCGCCGTGGGTGATGGAAGGTAAGCATCACATTTGGCTAAGTATAAACTTTTATCTCCGGCCAAAAGTATGTCCCCTAATCCCCATTTGGCTAAGTTTGAACATATAAACTTAGCCAAATCTATTCTTTTGTACCTTTGAGGATAAAGAAAAAATATGGAAACGGTCATAGGANNAAAACCTACCTCATTCGGCAAGTTTATAAAAAATCGCTATTTTTTGAATTTTCGGGGGCTAGTGAGGGGGCCATGGAAGCTCAGTTGGAAAGCTTTACAATTGGACTTCAAAACGCCATGAAAAGCTCGATTCCGCTAGCGATTCCATCTAATTGGTTACAGGCCATGGGGCTCCTAATAAGCTTTACCGAGCGGCAATCGAAAAGCAAAAAGTTAGTCATTTTCTTCGATGAATTCCCTTGGATTTGCACCCCAAAATCAGGCTTTCTTTCAGCATTTGAATATTTCTGGAATAGTTGGGCTTCAAGATTTGGTCACATAAAGGTTGTGATTTGCGGTTCAGCGGCAGCATGGATGATTCAACATATATTAAACAACAAAGGAGGATTGCATAATCGGATCACACGGCGCATCAGGTTATTGCCGTTCTCACTATATGAATCAGAAGCTTATATCAAACAAAAAAACCTGAATTTCAACAGATTTCAGTTATTACAAATCTATATGGTAATGGGAGGTATTCCGCACTATTTGAAGGAAATCCGCAAAGCAGAAAGTGTGCCCCAAGCAATCGATCGCATTTGTTTTGGTAAAGATGGGTTGCTAAAAGATGAATTCGGTAATCTTTTTAAGTCGCTTTTTGGTGACGATTCCAGACATATGGCAGTTATTAAAGCTCTCGCAGCCTCAGGCACTGGTCTGACGAGAAATGAAATGGCAGTGAAAACGAACTTGTCTTCAGGGGGAACGATTACCAATATCCTGGACGAATTAGTTCAATCTGGATTTATTTCCCTATGGCAACCGTATAATCACACAATCAAAGAAAGCATTTATAAGCTCTCGGACGAATATTCCTATTTCTTTTTAAAATTTATTAACGGAAGTCGTTCCTACGGAAAGGGGACTTGGAAAAGACTTTCAGAAAGCCAGTCGTGGAAAAGTTGGAGTGGCTTCGCATTCGAGCGAGCATGTCTGAAGCATATTGAGCAACTAACTAAAGAGCTTGAAATTGACGGATATAATGAGGTTTCTGCGTGGCGTTATCATCCAAAACTTGGGCGGGGCGCGCAGATTGACCTCCTTATTGACCGAAGGGATTTTGTCATTAATGTATGTGAAATGAAATTTTCGGAGAAAGTTTTTACCATCGATAAAGATTATGCCGCCAACCTCCGAAATAAATTGAGTTTGTTTCTTAAACATACAGCTATTCAAAAAAAAATACATTTGGTCTTGGTTACTAGTTTTGGACNNACCATAATATTGTAGCAATTGCTTTTGGACGTTTCGACAAAACAGGATAATCAGATTCCTGCCAAGAAATGTTTTTCCAACTCGCCGGCGGCCGTATAGGCGATAAGTTCGGCTTCCTTTGAAACCAGCATTTCCGCTAAGGTCTTTTTTTCTGTTGCACGTCCAATATTAGCTTCCATTTTATAATCCTCCATAAGTAGGGCAAAAAATACCATTTGTGGAGGATTATAAAAATATCTGGCAACGCCTCTCGAACCCGATTTGCTGAAAAAATAGTAACTAAACCAGNNAAACCAGCCTGCTATCATCGAATGGAACATTGAAAGTAATAAAGAAAAATTGTCCAAAGCCCAGGATGCTCTCCGTAGAATCGAAAGGGCAAGTACAATCTTAAAGATAAGATATACAAATCCAACAGTGATAACTGGAACTCGAAAAAATCAGGAGCTTCAGTTTACAATAATGCCGCAGCCGAGTCTTCTGGTACTTTTTTCATTACAGCTAAAGCCCCCTAAATTTGAAACCTTCACCTAATCCGCCGCACCAGGATATTCCTTATCGTACTATAAACGAAATGCGTTATTGAGTAGGGAGGTGTGATATCTAAATCCGGCAAAAAACAGTTTGTCCGGAATTATCGAAGGATTCTTTTCTAATAAACGCTTCCTGACAATCAAGCTAATATCTTATTCAGGTAGTTATAACTATTCGTTACATTTTGAATCGGTTGCGGGGCTCCATCCTGCTCTACAAAAAAATATTTCATTCCTGACTCTTTCGCATGATCAAAAATACGCTTGAAATCAACCACCCCTGTTCCTACTTCTGCAGGATTCATCGTGTTTTTATCAAGGTCTTTTACATGCCATAAGGGATAACGACCAGGGTGTAGTTTAAATAATTCTACAGGATCTTGTTTTGCTTTGGTTGCCCAGGCAAGATCGAGTTCCATCTTAACCAACTCCTTATCTGTATTATTAAGAATGTAATCGAAAGGCCGGTTACCATCCACTACATCAAATTCTGTTTGATGATTATGATAGGCAAATTGAACCCCATTTTTTTTACAGGCTTCACCCGCTTTGCTGAAAACATCGACGGCAGTTTTTATTTCATCCATGGTACTTACAGGAATACTTGAACAAACTAAATAACTTAATCCCCCCTCTGCGGCTTCATCAGCAAGTTGCTGATAGTTCTCCTTCAAATTTGGCATCTTGGACATGTTTTTAATTTGGCCAGCCATTTTTTGTATTCTCGCTGAGTCCTCAGCCGTTTTAGCCATCTTCATGATTTGTTCCAAGGTAAAATGCGACCCTCCCACATGTGCAGAGCGCCAATTCATACCCGCATCCTTTACCATAGAAGCAAATTCTTTTGGCTTATATCCATAGTAAGTTCCTTTTTGCGACCCCGCACTTTCCAATTCCCTATAGCCGATGACTGCTAATTTTTGTAATGTTCCTTTTGTATCTGTAGTCATTAAATTACCGAGGGTATATAGTTGAAGACCAATTGACTGCTTTGCATTCGTTCCAAAAAAGTAATTAGAACGGCCAAATTGTGGCAACAATATACTTGCTAGTGCGAATGTGCCTGATTGTTGTAAGAATTTTCTTCTGTTTGTCATATGGAGAGTTTTTAATCAATGATATGGAACCGTGTAATTCCCTAAACCTGTTTCCGATAAAAAAAATATTTCAAAGCACCTGTTGACCATAATGCCCCAAATATTAAAACTGGTTGAAAGAACAACCGAATTAGCCGGGCTTTATTGCTAGTAAGTCCAAAAGCGTTAATCCCGTTTGTGTATTGAGCAATGTTTCCTGGAAAAACCAGGATATAAAACACAGCCAGAGCAATTCCAATTCTTATCCTTTCTCTTTTCCAAAAAATCATACCCAACCCTAATACTAATTCAACGATACCCGATAAAATCACAATCAGGTTTTTGCTAAAAGGTACCCAATTGGGAACCTGGGCCTGAAATTCTAATCGCTGAAAAGTAATATGCCCAAAAGCAGCCGTTACCATAAATGTACCCAATAATATTCTAAGGAAGTTTTGCAGCTTATTTGTTTGTACTGGTTGCATTGAATCTTGGGATTGTTTTTTCAATTTGGTTCAAATTGGAAAAGAAATACAGTTTAGCACCCGGATTATTAGTATTAGGTCGAGCAGCTTCATTGAACCCCGCCGTTTCATCCCCACGCTGTTTTGCTTAGGTTGGATTGCCCAGGCCAGACCATCAGATACTCCACCAACATCAAAGTAGCGAATAACTTCTAAAGTCTTCAGATCTATTACTGGCACGTAATTAACAGCTGAACAAACAACCAACGCAAGTGCCAGTAGGGGCCATAAGAACCCCTATTGCTCGAAATGCATGCCAGTCTGGCATCCGCCTAGATCTTCACGCGGTCAATCTCTGCTTGACGAGTCAACCCTTCACCATAGAAAAAAAATGTTATGACCCTGAAAAAACTTGCTGTGAATACTATAATTTACCAAAATTAAGCCTAGAAAATTAAAGTGATTCTTTTTCTGATATTAAATGGGCAGAGTTTCTTATNNGGAAATGGTAATTTTAATGGCAATTAAGAAATATAGTTTTTAGGAAGCAATCAATTCAACGAAAGCACCTACATTCTCAAACCTCTACCGATATTGCTATATTGATATGTATCTTTGCTTTCTTTTCATGCCAGCGCCAGGCTTCGTTACCTACTCAAAATGAAATTGTTAAAAAACCGCAGGTATTCAATAANNATAATATCAGGAAAAATATTGTTATTCCGCCATTCGTAATCCCACTCACCATCGGCAACCAGCCTAAAACTGTAAGAGCAAGAAAACCCTTCATTAAAATAGATTCATCAAATGGGGGCATTCCGATGATGCGATAGCAATCCTTCTTATAGACGATTTGAATTTTTTGCTTCCCCAACTTTATTGTTTTATAAACTTCATATACTGTATCTCCTTTGAGTTTTGTAAAATAAGCATATAGATACCAGCAGGAAATGGAGAGATATTGAGGGAGGTCTCTGTATTTCCTGAGGATTGCAAAAAATCTTCTTTTATTATTCTGCCGGTTGCGTCCTGCAGTCTTAATTTATACTCACCATTGCCAAAGAATTTAATATGCATTTCATCGTAAACAGGATTGGGATATATCGCCAAAGCATTCTGATGGTTATCCAATTTAACCGCAATTATTTTGCTATTGATGAAGGCACCATCTAAATCCACCAATCTAAGTCGGTAATAGTTCATATGATCTAAAGGATCTTGATCAATATACGCGTAGTTTTTTTGAATTACCGATGTTCCGGCAGCCTGCACCTGTCCTATCTGGGTAAGACTTCCTGCGTCCTGACCGCGCTCAATATCGAAGGATTTAGAATTCAATTCCTGGGCCGTACTCCAGTTCAGGATAATGTGATTTCCTTGTGGCGAAGCGGTGAAGAAAATCAAAGTAATGGGTAGCGGGCCTGACTGGACACAGGCACTAAATTCACTCGTGTTATTGGCTGAATCAGTAGCCGTCGCAGTGACGAGGGATCCATCCGCTACGCTTACTCCTGTAAGCGTATTTATGAAGCTGGCATTGCCTGCGGCATCAGTGGGTAACAAAATGAATCCTAGAAAATTCTGGCCGTCTCCAAAGCCCAATGGGTTGCATGCAGCATTGGAGAAAAATTCCAATCTAAAATTGTTGTTCGCTGTACTGTTCAATATCCCCTTGATAGTAGTATTTCCACCCCCTGATTGTATGGTCTGTAATATCGGATGGTTCTGGAAGTTATTCGGGCCGCTTATCGAACCAATATGATTCGGTGTCACACCATCATCGCCCAGATCGATCCCCAGACCTGTGTTATTAAATATGGTATTCCCGCTAATAAAAGTTCCCGAGCCAGTTCCCGCAAGCGCAATACCCTTACCATTACCTGTTATAGTATTATTGCTGATGGATCCTGTTGCAGCGTCATTAATCAAAATACCCTTTGTATTACCTGTAATTGTATTACTATCCATCCTTACGTCACTGTTGCCATCCACCTCAATACCCGGCCCTCCGTTATCGGTGATCGTACTGTTTGCGATACTGTGCCGTAACTTCATGTTAAGAATATTGATCCCTCCCAATAGGTTTCCGGTCATTATATCCCGCTCAATAAATGCCTGAATCAGGTCGATATTATTCCCATCACTTAGCAACCGCAATCCAACAGAGCCATTTGTAGTATACTTATTCCTGGTCGAATTCAGAACCACACTGGCGCTAGCGCCCACCACAAACTCAAGCCGGCATGCATCTTTCCCGTTCTGGTCCCCGCTGATGTCCGCCATCGAAATAGCCAGTTCGCCCCCAACATTAACTTTACCGGAGATTCCTTGGAGGCCATTTCNNAGCTTAGCCTGTGTTCCCGGCAGGATATTAGTAGCAAAATTAAACCCAATCCCTGTATTTCCCTCCCATCGGTTGGAAGTAAAATTTTTATTGCCGGCCGCCATAAATATGACGTTGGCGCCCGCTTGTCCGTTTCTGATCGTATCACCCAGGACAATCCAATTGATAGTGCTGTTAAGGGTTTCCTGCGCATCGAAAGCCAGGCCGTTACTGAAATGAAAATTTTCCTGGTAGGTTATATCAACCTGACGTCCTGGTCCAAACCGGAATTTGCTGCCTACCTTCATATCCCCGTCGAACCTGTTTTTAAGAAGGTTATAATTGCCGCTCGCGTCCATGAACAGATCAACACCTACACCATCAATATTGGTCAGAATATTTCCCTCAACCGAGAGTTGCTTTCCTCCTCTTGAAAAAATACCTGCTGAAAACTTGGCACCCGAGCCATCAATCCCAATGAAATTGCCCTGAATCTTAATGCCCTCCGAAAAATTGCCTACAATGGTAATACCATTGTTATTGCCTTGTATTGTATTACCTTGATTCTGACCTGTACCACCAATAGTATTGTTGGGGGCATTGTCAAGGATCACCCCATCCAGGGCATTGGGCAAGGCCTTTTGTCCAGACAAATCAAGCCCGATGATATTTCCCTGCGCCAAATTATTCGTACCGCCGTTAGGATTACCAAAATTCTGGGACGGATCAACGCCCAAAATATGGATACCATAGCCTTGATTGGCTGATATGACATTTCGACGTACTCCAGTCCCGCCAATGATATTGTTTGGGGTGTTTTCAATGAATATCCCATCTCCGCCATTGCCTTTGCCGATCGTGGCTGTACTGTCCGTACCTATATAGTTGCTTTCTAATTGATGGCCGCCGTCTCCAGGAGGCGGAGATCCACTTATATAGATCCCGTGCGATGAAAAGCTGTTGATTATAAAAAAAGATATCTGGCAAGGACCACCCCGCATGGTTAAGCCTACTGCATTTGAACCTGCCATACTGCCATCAATTTCAATGCGACGGCTACCACCCTGCCCGTCATCGTTGAGACCGGAAATGATGACGGATCCTAAAATTTCAGGCAAAGGGCCCAGTCCTGTGCCTCCTACCTGGATCACAATGCTGCCCGATCCTGGCGCATTCGGAATAGCGAAATTTATCAGGTTCTGTCCAATGTCGCGGACAGCATTGTGGTTTTGGATGGCAGCCCGGAAAGTACACTGATTCCCGGGAGTATTTGGATCCACGTCGCAGATCCCGTCGCTAGAGGATCCATCAGCATCCGGGTCAGCTTGGTCTCCAATGACGTTTACGGTAAAAGTTTGACCGGTGACCTGTGTGTAACCTTTAGCCGGCGTTAGGAGCAGGGTCAGTGATACAACTATTCCCATCATTATCTTCAAAGATGGTGCTCCCGATCCGATCTTCTTACTGAGGGCAGAAGATAGTAGTGGCTTGATGGATGCTGCTGCTTTTTCAGAAACATAGGTCGGCCGACATTGCATCAGGTTGTGGGAGGCAGTTGGCAGCACATCGTTTTTTACCCCGCACAAATTAAAAAGCAGATGGGAAGATAGTAATGTAGGAGTCATTTCAATTGCTTTTTGAGTGAAAGAAATAATAGGGCCTCACAGGGAGGATGGGCTCATAGGAAGGGTAATAGATGGTCACTCAAAGAATGGATAGTTAATGTTCAGGTGAACGCCAACCATACAAATCAGTAAATTATTTATTCAGACTCGTGCAATAGATAAATTGTTGAGATTCCTTTTTGGCCCCTTTTGTGGATTCCCGTTTCGATATCATTCCCAAGGAATGAAAAATCTCCAGAAGTATTTAACAGCGTCGGATAGTGTAAGAATTAATTAGTTGGAAAATGTTCTTACCTCTTTCATCCAAAAGGAAGAAAAGAAATATAATAAGTTTTCCAGCTCGATGAAACATCCACAGAATAAATTTATGAAAAATTTATTGTATAAAAAAAGATTTTGTTAATATGTAATTAACTGATTATAAA
>PLCH01000111.1 GCA_003135585.1 Chitinophagaceae bacterium | reverse complement strand
TATCCCAACTCTATCCGTATTTAAATAAGGGCGATCTTATCTTATTTGATGAATTCAATGTGGCCAACCATGAGTTTTTTGCATTTAAAATTTTTACGGACACATTTTATGTGAAGTTGCGTCTGATTGGTGCGCAGAATAATTTTTATCAAACTGCTTTTGTCGTAGAATAATTTTCTATAATTTTCTTTAAAAGGCAAGAGACTTTGGTTTCCGGGACGCGGGAAGAGCCCTGGATAGAGGAACAAAAAAAATGTTTGATTTTTTAGAATTTCACTTTAACAGCTGGTACGCAATCAGGCTCATAATGTAAGCCAGGCCGGTCATATAAAAAACCTGGATGATTGGCCATTTCCAGCTGCGCGTTTCTCTTCGTACTATGGCAAGCGTACTCATACATTGCATTGCGAAGACATAAAAGATCATCAGGGAAACCCCGCTTGCAAGCGTATATACTTTGTTGCCATTTGGCAACCTGGCTGATTCCATACGCTGATGCAGGGTTTGGCGGTCCGCATTCTTACCTCCTTCCACACTATATAAGGTGGCCATGGTCCCTATAAAAACTTCCCTTGCTGCAAAGGAAGTAATCAGGGCAATCCCGATTTTCCAGTCATATCCCAAAGGCTTTATGGCAGGCTCGATGATTTTACCCAGTTTGCCCGCATAAGAATTCTCCAGCAAGGCAGAATTTCTTTCTTTATTTAATGTCGCTTCGTCCGAAGGATGCCTTTCCACCTGTTGGGCAAATTGTTGTTTCAGTTCACTGCGGCGGTGTCCGGGACCAAAGGAACTCAAACCCCAAAGTATCAGGCTGATTACCATTATCACTTTCCCTGCGTCTGTTACAAATATCTTTGCCTTGGTCACCATGGTAACAATCACGTTTTTCCAGCGGGGCGCCCTGTAAACCGGCAGTTCAAGAATGAAAAAACTTTTTTCTTTCGACCTGATAAACCATTTCGCAACATAAGAAACAACCAGCGCCATCACTAATCCCATTAAATACAATCCCATCATTACCAGGCCCTGCAGGCTCACAAAGCCAAGCACCCTTCCCTTGGGGATAACAAGCGCAATTAACATCGTAAACACGGGCAGCCTGGCGCTGCAGCTCATGAGCGGAGTAATCAGGATGGTGAGAAGACGCTCTTTTTTGTTTTCTATATTCCGTGCGCTCATTATTGCAGGAACCGCACAGGCAAACCCGCTTATCATGGGCATTACACTTTTTCCATTCAGGCCTACTTTTCGCATCAGCTTGTCCGTTAGAAAACTGATCCGGGCCATATAGCCGGTGTCCTCCAGCAGGGTGATCAGGCCAAAAAGAATGGCGATCTGGGGAACAAATACCAGGATCCCACTCAGACCAGCCAGAATTCCATTAACCAGTAAATCGCTCCACCAAGCTTCGGGAAGAACCGTACCCAGCCAACCGTTCATGTGTGAAAAAGACCAGTCAATGGCATCCATCGGAAACTGTGCCAACCAGAATACACTTTGAAATAATAGAAACAAAACCACCAGCAGGATCAGATAACCCCAGCGGCGGTGCAACAGAATATCATCCAGCCTTTCTGTAAAAAGTTTTTTCTGCAGGGGATCAGGCTCGGCAACGGTATGCTGCATGATTTGTTTGATGCGCCCATATCGTTGCATGATCTCTTCGGCCTGAATCCTGGTATGGTTGAAAGAACTGGCCTGTTCTACAGATTCAATCTTTCCCTGCGTGGCCTTATTGAAGTTTAGGTTTTCGTGGTTGATGAGATAATGGATAGCGGTGTAATCGCTTATCTCAGGGAAAAGAATTTTAACATTTTCAACGGCGGCGGGTGCCAGGAATCTATTTGCTATAAA
Source organism: Chitinophagaceae bacterium (assembly GCA_003135585.1). Lineage (GTDB taxonomy): Bacteria > Bacteroidota > Bacteroidia > Chitinophagales > Chitinophagaceae > Puia. Next base: position 4,697 of record PLCH01000111.1, on the reverse strand, counting down.
ATCACGGACGGGCAGGTGATTGAGTTGCTGGGACATCTGGGCAATAACCTTTTTTAAATGGGGGATTCCCCTGTTCTTTCTGGGATTGACCACAACAATGGGAACTCCTAATTCCCTTTCCAGGCCGGCCACATCAATCTCAAGGCCTTTTTTATTGGCGAGGTCCATCATTGTAAANNTTCAGGTCAATGATCTGCGAACAGAATAACAGATTTCTTTTCAGGTTACTCGCATCCACCAGCAATACGACTATATCCGGGTTCACTTCAGTATCCTGCCTGAGTAAAACTCTATAGGTTACCCATTCATCTCCTCTTTTCGGATAAAGACTATAGGTGCCGGGTAAATCTATAATTTTTGCATTAACCCCGGGAATCAATTCACTTGTCCCGGTTTTCTTATCCACCGTAACCCCGGGAAAATTGCCTACTTTTTGGTTTAAGCCGGTCAATGAATTGAAAAGGGAGCTTTTCCCACTGTTGGGATTACCCACTAAGGCAATATGTAAGTTTCTTTTCAGCCTTCAAAAATACCGCAGAATAACAGAATTGGCTTACGAAATCGGGAGGTTCTTTCATCCATTATGGATAATCAATTTCCCATCTTCGTAAAAGGGAAGCACATTGGCCACGTCAGGCGTCAGGCAATAACGAATATCTTTTTCTAATCCATAACCCAAAAGGCGTTGAAAATGAGAGGCTTTTTTTTCTTTTAAGAATTCATAAAAATCATTCCTTGCATCCAAATACAAGGTTTCAGAAATTTGGGAAGAATCACAGTTTATATGAAATTTGTTTTTGACCCTGTTAATTATCGCGCCGGCAAATAAAAGATCTTCCAGGTTCACCCTGTCTTTCCATGCTGCGCAACCAAGGATCACGTCTTTATTAGCCGAAAGAAGATAATCAGAGACTGCCGTGAGATTGGGAAAGGAGCCTGTAATAATTTGCTGTGCCCCTTTGTCAATCGCCATATGTAACAAGCGGGTGCCATTGGTTGTTGTAAGGACCAATATTTTCCCTTCTACAAAGGAACGTGGATATTCAAAAGGCGAATTGCCGTATTTCAGGCCTTCAGCAATTCTACCGTCCCTTTCACCGGCAGTGATGCAATCAATCTGTTTTCCCAATTCAATGCTTTTTGCCACACTGTCGACAGGTATCACATATTTTGATCCGTTATAGAGGGCGGTTGTAATGGTGGAGGTGGCTCTCAATACGTCAACAATAACAACGATAGCGTTGGCCGCATCATAAAGACGCAATAGGGCAGGAGAGAAACAAGTATGGAGCTCAGGTCTGGAATTTGTCATACGCCAATAGTCCGCAAATGTAGGAGATAGAAAATTATTATATACCGCTTAGGAAATGCAGAGGATTAAAACCCCGTTAATTATTTGTTCAGCATAAATTTCCATTTCTCTGATTCCGCATATTCTTTGATTGATTTGTTACGATGATCCAATAATTTCTTAATGTAGCGATGTAAAAATAGTTTACCGGCCATTTTCCCGGTTATGCCGTACGGCATTTCATAGCTAAACAAGTCAATAAGCAGGGTGCCATTATTTATTTGTTTGAAGTGATGCTCATGTTTCATGCTTTTAAAATCACCGCTTACCATCTCGTCGGTAAAAGACATAGGTTTGTCCATAGCCGTAATCTTTGTTTTCAGCACTCTTGTTTTGAACAGATGCCGGGCTTTCCAGGTCACCGTTTCATTCAATTCAATTAGCCCGGTGGTTGTTCCTGAGACAGCCTGCTCCTTCGTATGAGCCNNGGGCATGTTAATTTTTTTATTAACTGAAGTGCATTTTCACAACTTTGGCTTGCAAGAGTTTATCCCTCACTTTAACAAAAATCAGGGTATCAATCCTGGAAAAAACTGTGTTGACGTATCCAAGGCCGATCGCTTTACCCAGCGAGGGTGATTGCGTACCCGATGTCACTTTGCCAATAATCCAACCGCTAAAATCCTTAATCTCGTAATCATGGCGGGGGATTCCCTTGTCGATCATTTCAAAACCAACCAGTTTCCGTTGCACTCCTTCTTTTTTTTGGACTTCCAGGATATCTCTTCCTATAAAATCTTTTGTGAACTTGGTGATCCAGCCCAGCCCNNTTCAAGGGGGGTAGTGCCGTCATCAATATCGTTTCCGTAAAGGCAATAACCCATTTCAAGACGCAGGGTGTCCCGGGCTCCGAGGCCGATAGGTTGCAAACCATGGGCCCTCCCGGCCTCAAAAATGCTATCCCAGATTTTATCGGCACTCCCGTCCTTATTTTCAAAGTAAATTTCCACGCCACCGGCCCCGGTATATCCTGTGGCGCTCACCAGAACATTTTCGACTCCCGCAATCCTTCCCTTCACAAATGTGTAATATTTAAGATTTAGAATATCCATATCCGTTAACTGCTGAACGATTTTTGTTGCTTTGGGTCCTTGGATTGCCAGTAAACATGTTTTCTCTGAAATATTATGCATCTCCGCTTCCTTGTGGTTATGCTTGATAATCCAGTTCCAGTCCTTATCAATATTGGATGCGTTCACCACAAGCATGTAAACCTTGTTTTCTTCAAGGCAATAAACAATCAGGTCATCAACTATTCCTCCATTTTCATTGGTAAGGCAGCTGTATTGTGCCCGTCCTGCAGTCAGGACCGAGGCGTCGTTCGAGGTAGTCCGTTGAATAAGGTCAAGCGCATGTTCTCCTTTCAGAATGAATTCCCCCATGTGACTGACATCAAACATACCCGCGTTGGTGCGTACTGCATGGTGTTCGGAATTAATACCCGTATAGCTGATGGGCATATTGTACCCTGCAAACTCAGCCATTTTCGCACCCAATGCCAGGTGTTTCTTTGTAAAGGGAGTATCCTTCATCTAAAAAACTTTAGTCAGCAAAAATAAAGCTTGGTATGCAGGCTGCCAACAAATAAAAGAGCCTCCCCCTTATGGGTGAGAGGCCCTGTTCCAACTTCAACCCCGTCTGCTAACCCAAGGGTTAACAAGGCAGGGAGGAAGCATTTATTCAATCAGTCTTGCAAAAAATGATAAGAAACCCACCCCGTCTGCAGTTGCCTTCCTGACGATGCCACCTTCTGCACTGGCGCCATCTTTGTCCCTATTATCACTTCCTTCATCATCGCTCTGGTAATTCGTTTGCTTTTTTTGTTCCTGTTCCTGCTTTTTCTCCTCTAGTTTTCTTTTTTGTTCATCCAGTTGTTCCTGCTTTTTTCGAATGGTATTCTCCTCATCTTAAATAGAGTTTCCCTTTTTGTATTTATACTCCGGAGTCTTACTGCCAGGCTTAACCGCATCTACTTTCTGATCAGCTTTTTCGAGATTACCGGAAGCCGTCATGATATAATCCACATCCGTTTCCCACTCAAAACTATTTCGGTCAAAATCAGTTTCAACATCGTAATCATTATTCCAGAATTTCCGGGTGTTATTGATGTGAATAGTAAAAGGATTGAGTCGTTCGGTAAGGCTTCTGTCAAAAAGGATCTTTTTATTTTCCGGTACTTTTATTTCAATGACGACACCCTGCCCACGAAATTTATTTTTGGTATCAATGGAAAAGCCGCTACCCAAATCGAGTATGCTATCCCTGTAGGTCGTTGCATATTGGACCCTTGAAGCTTTGGTTTCTGCATCAGCACGGCTATAACCAAAGCTGGTGAGTATTTTGTGGATATGGTAAAGAGAATCTTCGCTCTTGACAACGCGGATCTTTACATTCGACAGTTTCAGACTATCCGCATTTATATCCCATCCATTGGCATCCGCATGCATCCACCAGGCACCTTCGAAATGAACCGTGGGTTCAGAAACCTCCATGATCAAACGGCCATGAGGAGGCTGGGAGATTGGAACTTCTGCCTGCACCATGCGGTAGGATTTGAAATCACTTCCAATGCTTGCTATCAAACATATTAAGGAAATAAGCCCTAATACCCAAAGTGTACCGAAAATGAAACCCAAAAACCTGTTTTGGGACCGCACCCTCATGAGCCGGCGGATAACCCAGGTCAGAAATGCGACCAAAGGCACTCCTAGAAAAAGAACCAGGGTCGCCATAGCATAGGTGTTCTCCCAAAAACCTTCCAGAACGAAATTTTTAAATGGCATCAAACCTACACCTGCAAATATTAACGCGAGTAATACAAAGAATAAGGAAATGGCCACAATACCTCCGATGAACAGGAAAAACGCTTTGAACAATATGCCTATGACATGCCCTATTCCGCTACCCGTTCTTCTGACCACCGGCACTGCCTCGCCGGCAAAAGAGCCAACCTTTGAAGAAGCGGTTTGTCCCATTTCTTTTGCCTTTTGCCCAAGCTGCATTGCTGATTCCTTAACTTCATTACCCCATTTTTCAGCCCTTGAACGAATGCTTTCCATGTCTTCTTTTACAGTATTCCGGATTGAATTCAGATCCACGCGTTCTCCGCGCATTTCCAATTTTTCTGCCGAAGTGGTCGCTACTGGCACAGCAATCCATAAAATGATATAAGAAATAATCAGGGTGCTACCCAATGAACTGGAGATAATACGGGGAGCAAATCCAAAATCCCAATTCCACCACATTGCATGGAAGGTCCCGGAAATAAGAGCAATGATAAGAGGCAGGGCAAAGATGACCCGGGGTATCCATACATCAATATTGAAGTAGGAGGATAATCCACCGC
>PLCH01000171.1 GCA_003135585.1 Chitinophagaceae bacterium | reverse complement strand
AATTCAATGCTGGCATTTAAGTCATTTCCAAGTGGTTCCGCATTTTGCCAAAACCCCTGCTGAGGACTGAGAAACCTGCCAATAGGAGGAAGGCTACCCCATTGCCTGTCAAGGCAAATGATCAATCCCACGGAAATCACAACAGAAATAATCAGGGGAACAATTCTCATATCGCTTGATTATAAAATATTCAAAATCGTTTAAAAGTAAAATATTTTTTTAAATTCCCGGTTTCTGAATTCCGGTCCCCCTGCCACTTTTGGGTAATACCACTTAATTGTATTGTTTATTCTTTCTGTTTTTCGCAGATTTGCATTAGCAATTTGAATGGTATTAAGAAATGATTTAATCCGACGGGAAAAGCAATGAAAACCAATTAAGCCGGCTCCAGCAGAAGCCGGCTTGTTTTTTACCCTTAGGCAAGGCATTTTTCCAGTCCGGACAGTTCGTCCATCGTATTGAAGCTGTGCAATACTATACGCAAACGTTCCCTTCCTTTCGCAACCGTAGGATATAATATGGAGCGGATATCAAGATTCTTTCCCTGCAATTTTTGTGCAAGCGCTTTTACTTCTGAATTTCCGGGNNGGCGTATTGCTTTCTAACCGTTCGAAGGGCAGGGCAGATTGTTGAAAGTGCCGGACCAGGCAGCCAAGATGATTTCGCTCCTTATGTAAGGTTGGAAATAGCCGGTAAGCGGACTGGATGGCGTCCATACTTGTCTCCGGCAAAGCAGTAGTATACATAAATGGCCTGGAAAAATTGATAAGATAATCCCGGAGGATTTTACTTCCCAGGACAATAGCGCCATGACAACCAAGCGCTTTTCCAAATGTGTGAACACGGGCAAAACAGTTTTTTTGCAATCCAAGTTGTTGTACTATCCCCTCCCCTTTCTGCCCCATTAGTCCTGTTGCATGCGCTTCGTCTACTATAAGATGTGCACCAAAAAGTTCTGTTAAGTTGAGTATTTCTTTTATAGGGGCCATATCACCATCCATGGAAAATACCGATTCAGTTACCACAAAAATATTCCCGACTGCCAGCTTCAGTTTCTTTTCCAAATCCAGGATATCATTATGGTAAAAAGGAAAAGATTGTGCAAAAGATAGCCGAATGCCATCCCGGATGGAAACATGGCTTAAAGAGTCGTAAATAACCGTGTCCCCTCTTTGAGGCACAGCGCTCAACAAACCCAAATTCGCATCATAGCCGGAATTAAAAATCAATCCTGCGCCGGCTTCATGAAATTCAGCCACCAATTTTTCGGTTTCCTCGATCATCGGGTAATTTCCCGCCAACAAACGTGATCCGGTTGACCCCTGCCTCAGGGGAAGCTGCCCAATACCCTCCTGCTTTTTCTCCAACAGGTTATTGGTAACCAAACCCAGGTAATCATTCGAACAAAAATCTACCCTTCCCTCCGGCAAACGCAATTGCCGATATGCATTTCCCAGTACCCGACCTCTCAATTTTTTATCTATAAAATCTTCTTTCATGGCCGTTGCCTATTTTTGATATTCAAATATCCCTTTTATCATTCGAATCCAAAAATCATGGATCGCACAGAACCTAAAAATATTCTCGGCCTGCAGCTTCCTACCGATCCGCGATGGGTCGATCTTGCCAGTATTTCACTCGAAGAAATTTTAACCGATCACGCCTATTGTGAACAGAAAGCTGCAAACAGTTGTATTTCTCTGGTCCAGCGTTATCCCGATAAGGAACAACTAGTAACGGATCTTTCTCCTGTAGTTACAGAAGAATGGGGACATTTCCGGCTGGTTTTGGCTGAACTGCAGAAAAGGGGATTAAAGCTGGGAAGACAACGAAAAGATGAATATGTGAATAAACTTCTTGCTTTTCAAAAAAGAGCCGGCGATCCGGAGGAAAGGTTCCTGGATCAGTTGCTGACGATGGCGCTCATAGAAGCCCGGAGCTGTGAACGATTTAAACGTTTGAGTGAAGGATTGAATGACGAATACCTGCGGAATTTTTACCGGCGTTTCATGGAAAGTGAAGCAGGTCATTATCATTTATTTATTAATCTGGCAGAAACCTATATTGAAAAGGAAAAAGTTCGTATACGCTGGAAAGAGTGGCTACAGTTCGAAGCAGAAATTATCAAGCAACTGGAGCTAAGGGGCGACCGGATCCATTAAAAAAATTATACCTTTCCCAAATCCAAATAAATATTTTACAATGAAAAGAAGAGATTTTGTCAAGCATACCGTAATTAAAGGAGCCGGATTTGCCATTCTACCTACCGGCAGTTTATTTACCGCAGATAATAAAGTGAAATTGGGTTTTATCGGAGTAGGGTTACGTGGGCAAAACCACCTGGATAATGCGCTTCGCCGCAGCGATACGGAAATCGTAGCCATTTGCAATATAGATGAACGCATGTTACAAATGGCCACCGATCTCATAAAAAAATCGGGTAAAGCGATGCCCAAAATTTTTAAGGGAGATCCCTACGCATGGAGAAAATTGCTCGAGATAAAAGAAATCGATGGGGTGGTCATTGCCACCCCCTGGGAATGGCATTCCACTATGGCGATGGAAAGCCTGGAGGCCGGAAAGTACACGGGAACCGAAGTAATTTTGGGAATTACCCTGGAAGATCACTGGAATGTTGTGAAAACATGCGAACGCACAAACGGCCATCTGATGATGCTGGAATTCGTTTGTTATCGAAGGGATTTAATGGCAATTATGAATATGGCCCGCCAGAATTTATTTGGGGAATTAATACATATGCAGGCGGGCTATCAGCATGATCTGAGGGGAGTAAAATTCAACAATGGGGTGGAACCTTATAACAGCGGTGTTGAGTTCGGAGAAAAAGGATTTTCAGAGGCAAGGTGGAGGACCAATCATTCGGTGCATCGCAATGGAGATCTCTATCCCACCCATGGCATAGGCCCTGTGGCCCAGATGCTGAACATCAATCATGGCAACAGGTTTATTTCCCTGTCGTCTTTTGCCNNCACCCGAATGCTAAAGTCCAATTCAAGTTGGGGGATGTTGTCACGACTCATATAAAATGTGCGAATGGTGAAACGATCCTGTTGCAGCATGATACGAATTCCCCCAGACCCTACTCGCTGGGCTTCAGGGTTCAGGGAACAAAAGGTATCTGGATGGATTTGAATAAATCCCTGTACATTGAAGGTGTAACCAAAACAAACGATGCCTGGGAACTCGCCCAGCCCTGGCTCGATAAATATGATCATCCTTTGTGGCAAAGATGGAGTAAGGAAACAGAGGGCGCTGGACATGGCGGCATGGATTTTTTTGTTCTGCACGCCTTTATCGAGTCCATCAAACACAAGCAGCCCACGCCGATGGATGTCTATGACGCAGCCGCATGGAGTGCCATCTCACCCCTTAGCGAAATGAGCATTGATCTGGGCAACCAAACCGTTGAATTTCCGGATTTCACCGGGGGACAATGGATGAACAGGAAAACCAATTTCGCTTTGACAGATGAATTTTAAATGCCGAGCTTGTGAAAACAGCACTTGTCGAAAAAGCTGCCAAAGCCTTTTTGGGTCCGGGAAAACTTACCATTGAATCGCTTGGCAATGGGTTAATCCATCAAACCTATAAAGTTGGGCTTTCTGAAAAAATAATAGTATTACAAGCGATCAATACGGCCATATTCAAAAAACCTGAAGACATTCTTTATAATTACAGGGAAACCTATCATTATCTGGAAAATCAAAAGGAGTCGATAGGNNTCTTTGGAAAGATGAAGAAAATAATTGTTGGAGAGCATTGGAATTTGTACATCATTCCTATTCCCCGCTAACTGCGGAGAATGAAGAAGCGGCCTATACTATGTCCAAAAACTTTGCTGCCTTTACCCGGTCACTGGAGGGATTGAATGCTAAAGATCTTATCGAGATCATTCCGGATTTTCACAATTTATCCTTTCGCTACCGGCAATTCGAGGAAGCAGTAGCAAATGGTATTCCGGACCGCCTGATGAATTCCTCCCATCTTATTTCCTCCCTGAAGGAAAGAAGACCCCTGGTTGATTTTTATGAAACTCTCGGGGATGCAAAAAAATATCCTGTCCGTCTCATGCACCACGATTGCAAAATCAGTAATATTCTTTTTGATTCAAACACGGGACGCGTTATCTGCCCCGTTGACCTGGATACGCTCATGCCGGGTAAATTCGTTTCAGATCTGGGTGACATGATCCGTACAATGGCCTGCAGTGAAAACGAGGACAGCACAAATTGGGAGGCGATCAGGATCCGGGCCCCCTTTTATCATGCCATTCTGAAGGGCTATTTGGAGGGAATCGGACCAATCCTAACTGAAGAGGAGAAAAAAAATATTCATTATTCGGGGCTTCTTTTGGTTTATATGCAGGCTTTAAGATTCCTGTCAGATTTCCTGCAGGGTGATAAGTATTATAAGACAACCTATCCGGATCAAAACCTGAACAGGGCCCTTAACCAAATAACTTTATTGGAAAAGCTGGAAAGTTTTCTGAAGGCTGGATATTAAGGAGCGTTGTGATTTATTGATCGAAACCTTCGCCTCCAAAATAGGCCAATTCATCATCCAGGTCAAGAAATGGATATTTTGTCCTTAGCTGCTGCGTCAATTCAAAATGATTTTGAAGGAATTGTTTGTGTGCCCGGGTAGCAGGCTGAAAAGCCTTGTGCTTCCTGCCCAATCTGATTTTATTTATTTCCCGCATGATTACCCGCGACTCGGACTCAATATAATATTCCTCAAATTTTTCCAACACAAATTCTGTAGCCTGGTAATTGGGATGCACCATATCAATATCGTAAAACCTGTAATCCCGCAAAATATCAATCACCAGTTCATAAGCAGGAAAATAATGCAGACGGTCAAATTTATGAACAAGATTATGCACGACTTCTAATAAGCGTGCTTTGCTCCGGTTTTTTTCAATTACCCCGTCACGGATATGACGAACGGGGCTGACAGTAAATAGTATCTGGATATCGGGATTGAATTTCAAAAGCTCCTGTATGCAATTGTCCTGTACGCCATGTATCTCCTCAATAGTCAGGAGATGCTTATGAAACCATTGGGCAGGCGCCCTGTGGCAGTTAGCGACTGACTCTTCCGACTGCCTTCTCTCTCCTTTGATGGGAGGTGCAATTTCTGAAAGCCTATAGGAAAAAGAGGAACCAAGGGTGATGATTAGCCATTTGGCTTTTTTTAAAAAGGAATGAGCATCCTGTTGGGATTGATTGATCTTTTTTAAAACTTCCATTTTATCCATCCCGGAAAAAACACTGTGATGATACCAGCTTTGCCACAATTCGTTCAGGTAAAAGAGATCGTCTTCCGTGTATTTCTTATTTTGAATATAAGATAGAAGGCTGTTTGCCACACTTACCGGATCGAAAAGGATACCATGGGGGTTCTGAAGGGTCGTGAATTTAACTGCCTGCAGTCTGTCGCCGATGTGTTCCGTAAAGCAGGAGCCCATTAATAAAACCGGGTCCCGGTAGGAGATAAGTTGGGGAGGCGACTTTATTTGAATGGGTAATTGGAAATCCATTAGACAAAAATTTCATCAGCTAATAAAATACTTTTTCTTAGGGCCTCGGTATTCAAATCTCTCAATAACCCTGCTTCCCTAAAATAAGGGATCATCAAAGTTGTATCAATATTGCCCACTAACTCATCATTTGCCATCGGACAACCGCCAATACCTTTCAATGTCCCGTCAAATCTTCTGCAGCCTGCTTTCAAAGCGGCATCAACTTTGGCC
>PLCH01000385.1 GCA_003135585.1 Chitinophagaceae bacterium | reverse complement strand
CAGAAGAAGTTATCAGTTACCAGATGCCTGCTTTCAAATATTACGGATTGCTGGTTGGGTTTGCCGGTTTTAAAAATCATTGTTCATTTTTTCCAATGGGTTCTGAAACTATACAGCAATTTCAAAATGACCTGAAGAATTTTGAAACCTCAAAAGGCACGATTCGGTTTACCCCTGATAAGCCATTGCCTTCCGCACTGGTGAGGAAAATTGTTAAGGCAAGAATGAAAAGGAATCTTGACAAGAAAGCTTTAAAAGCCGGTATCAAAAGCAAAAAATGACCGGAAGCCTGACAAAAGAATAAAGTATTCAAACCGGTATGCTGACGGCAAAAAACAAGTGAAGATCCTATCAGCTTTCGCCCACCCTCAAACCCTATCCTGCTTATAATGCAGCTCTATGTCAATCTTAAAACAAGTCCGTCCAAAGGATATTGATCTGGTGATTTCCTAGATCCTGCCGGTTTTATCTCCATACGAAATTCCGCCTTTTCTGAGCGGAAAAATACGCGATTTTAAGTTTTTTTTATAAAATAGTCGGTTCGCGATTAAACTATCGGGCCGGAAAATCTTCCTATACCAAACTAAACAAGTAATTATGAAAACAAACATCCTTTTTCGCACTGCATTGGTCATTGCATGCGTGGGATTGGTATTTGCCTGTAATAAAAGCAATACTACAAATCCAGGCTCGACAAATTCAAACGACGCTTTGCAAACACAAGCAGATGACCAAGCCATGGTTTCAAATGAATCCGATGCCATTTCCAACGATGCCAATACCGCCCTATACAGCCAGGTATCTATCACCGGCACAAACAGCAATACTTCCCAGGCCGGCAATGGCACTACAGTAATGGGTACTGAACAGGTGAATGGTGTTCCCGGACCATTGGGTGGCCTAATTTGTGACGCCACTGTCACTGTAAACGATACTTCCAATCCAAGAACCATTACCATTACTTACGATGGTGAAAATTGCCGGGGTAACCGTATCCGTACAGGAGTAGTTGTAATATCCATTCCTGCCGGAATTCACTGGCGTGACGCAGGCGCTGTCGTAACGGTGAGCATTCAGAACCTGAAAATTACCCGCGTCAGAGACGGCAAATCAATTCTGATAAATGGGACAAAAACGATTACGAATGTTTCGGGCGGTCGCCTGGTGGACCTGGCAACCCTGGGTACCATAACCCATACGATCACTGGAAGTTTATCCATACAGTTTGATAATGGCAGTGAGCGCGTTTGGAACTTATCCAAACAAAGAGTTTTTACATACGACAATGGAATTGTTATCACAACAACCGGAACGCACACAGATAGTTTAAACAACAATGATGTCTCCNNGTTTCGGAGTAGTCTTCGAATCATTGATCAGCCAGTCCAAAGTAATCCGCCAGGATTGTGATTTTAGGCTGGTTAGCGGTCAGAACGTGATTCTTAGGTCCGATGACATTACCTCTACCATTACTTATGGTTTAGATGCAAACGGCAATCCCACTTCCTGTCCGGGAAATGGCACCTACTATTTGAAAGTAGTAAGGGTGAATCCTAATGGCACGACGTTTACTAAAATAATACCCTATTAATAACTTACCTTCAACCACAATAAAACCTTCCGTTTTCTAGCGGGAGGTTTTTATTTGATATGTATCTTCCAATTGCATATGAGTTTTGATTTTTCGGAATTGATCTTTTACATTTTTTCACGAATGCCTTATTTTTACTTTCATCATTTGTCAAGGTGATATTAAACAGAGAGCATAAAAATGACATTTTAGGTCATATATTTGGATAAAGACTAACCATGAGAAATTTCAGTCGAATAAAAAAAAGCACCCAGGTAATTGCATTGCTGATTCTGTTGGGGCTAACCGTGAATGCACAGCCGGCGGCTTTCAGGGCTCTTGTCATTGCTTCCACCGATCCTTATCATGCCCGCATGGTCGAATCGGCAAAACCCTTCTTTGAAAAACTGGCCGCTGAAAATAATTTCAGGGTCGATTTTACCAAAGATACCGGCCGCCTCAGCGATTCAAGCCTGGCCGATTACAATGTGGTTATCCAGTTACAACTGGCTCCTTTCAATATGTCCTCCAGCCAACAAGCCGCCTTGCAAAAGTTTATTGAAAAGGGAAGGGGATGGGTAGGGATACATGCTGCCGGGTTAACCGGAAAAAATTTCTTAGCCCCCGGTGTAATATACTGGCAATGGTTCCAGGATTTTATGGGAGGTTCTGTTTATTCTCCCCATCCGGCATTTCAGAAAGGCACGATCATCATGGAAGACAGGACTCATCCTGCAACTAAGAATATGCCTTCAAGTTTTGAGATATCCGATGAATGGTATGAATTTGATAAAAGTCCCCGGCCAAATGTTAGGGTATTGGGNNATTGGCCAGAGCCGATGAATCAACCTATAAGCAGAACAAGCCAATGGGTGATCATCCAATGATATGGACAAATGAAAAATTTGACAGGATGATCTATATCTGTATAGGCCATGATGAATCTTTACTCACCAATGACAATTATGTGACCCTCGTGCGCGACGCGGTTCTGTGGNNGAGCAAGCCGGCAATTGTTCAGGCAGTCAGTGTTTCTATTTTGGAATAAAGGGATCGCAAACTGAAAGGCTTACCCATGAAATCGTCCGCTTCACAAACTTCCGTGACTTCCTTCTGGTCGGCATTTGCGGAAATCATGATAACAGGTATATGCATGGTCATTGAATTATGTTTTATCTGTCTGCAGATTTTTCTTCCGTCCATACCCGGCAAATTGACGTCCAGGAGAATGATATCCGGGTGAAACTCCTGGATCACAGGTATCGCAGTACTACCTTCATCCAAAGTCTTGATCGTATATCCCTTATTGGTGAGTAATGCATTTAATCCATATAAAAGATCACTGTCATCATCAACAATTAATATTTTTTTCATAGTTATTTTTTTGATCGAAGTTTAATCTTCAGCCAGTTCTTCTCTTATCTGAAACAACCAGGACAACACCTATAAGGGAAATCACAGCGCCGGCATAAGTAGGCCAGCCGATCCACTTGTTTTCCTTTTTATTAACCTGCAACGGACCAAGATCAACCACTTTTTTTTCAGTTTCAACAGAAAAACCCTTTATAATTATCATAACAATCCCAGCCACAATAAGAATAAAACCTAAGGTTTTCATGATGATTATTTTGAGGAAAATACTACTCACATATTAGGGATCTGTGAATTATTCTTCTCCTTTTAGGAAATAAAAATACAAAAGACGTCTATCCTGAATGGGTCCACCTATATAGATGTAAACAACATGCCAAATTTCAAACGGTAACCACTTGTTTGACAAAAAGCCCGAAATTGGGTAGATTGTAAAAACTAAAGACAAACCATGGGCCAGCCCATTCAATCCTATGACATCATCATTTCGGGGGCGGGACCGACAGGCCTGATGATGGCCTGCCAGTTGGCCCGATTTGGAGCGAATTTTCTGATCCTCGACAAAAAAACCGGGATAACAAAAGAATCCAGGGCACTTGTCCTCCAGGCAAGAAGCATGGAGATTTATCAGCAAATGGGGCTAAGTGGGGAAGTTGAGAGAGAGGGTGAAAAATCCCTGGGTATCAACTTTTATAAAAATGGTAAAAAGGCAAGCTCACTTGTATTGGGAAACCTGGCCGAGGGACTCAGTCCATTTCCCTATCTGATGATATATGAACAAAACAAGAATGAAAGTCTTCTTCACCGCCGCCTCCTATCAAATGGGATAGAAGTTGCATGGGATTCGGAAATCACCTTCCTGGAAGAAAAAAATTCCGGATATTTAGTAACTATAGGACAATCCAACCAAGCGGAAAAAAAATATGCATGCAAATATCTGGTTGCCTGTGACGGAAGCAAGAGTATTGTGCGTGAATTTTCCGGAATCCTTTTTCAGGGAGGATCTTATGAAAACGTATTTTACGTGGCTGATACACATGTTAAAGCAAATATTGCTTCATATATGCTGTCTTTTTTTCTGACAAAAGAATCGATTTGTTTGTTTTTCCCCATGCAGGGAAAAGAACGTTTCAGGGTANNCAATATTACCACCGGGACGATATTCGTTTTGAAGAAGTGGAAAGGAACACAAAAGCCCAGGTGAAAATTCAAATGGAATTTTATGATACCCAATGGTATTCCACTTATAAACTTCATCATAAAAAAGTAACCCATTTTAACAAAGGGAATATTTTTTTTGCTGGCGATGCCGCCCATGTTCATAGTCCTGCCGGCGGACAGGGTATGAATACCGGCCTCCAGGATGCCTATAACCTTGCCTGGAAGCTATCCCTCGTGTCAAAAGGGATTGCCGGGAAAATTTTGCTTGATTCCTATCATGAAGAAAGAAACCCAATCGCTGAAGATTTATTAAAATCAACTGACCGTATGTTTGGATATATGATAAAGGGCGGCTTCTTTTATGGATTTATGCGCCTATTTTTCGTGCCATTTGTATTACCCATTGTGGGGCGGGTTGCCTCCCTTCGCAAAAAATTATTTTTACTGGTCTCCCAAACCACCCTCCATTATATTCATTCCTCCCTTTCAAAAGGAAAAGCCGGAACCATCCGGGCAGGCAAACGGTTCCCTTATTTTGTATTATTTGAAAATGCAGAGGAAGTTTCTGTGTATGATTTGATAAGGAGGGAATCAAAATCCACTTTCCTGATATTTTTATACAAGTTACCGGTCGGTGATTTTTCGGAAATAGACAAAAATTTATTTCAAATAGTCGAAATACCTGCAAGCAGCGCAAACGATCAGACCCTGAAAGGGGTTGGATTTCCAAAATCCTTTATAACAATGGTCAGGCCCGATAATTATATTGGTTATATTTCTGAAAAATCCGACATTAATGAATTCAAACAATTCGTGAAAACGTCCTACCACCTTAACGGAAAATAAAGTGCCGGAGGAATTTCCATTCGCTAATTTTGGTAAACTTTTGAAAGAGCTGCGCTACGATTTTGAAAACCCGAGCATATGAACAGAAGAAATTTTTTTACCTGTCTGATCTTATTTATTTCAGTCGGGGCAATGGCCCAATCCTACCAACCTAGCTGGGAATCTCTAGACAAAAGACCTATCCCGCAATGGTATAAGGATGCGAAGTTTGGAATTATTATTCATTGGGGTGTTTATTCTGTTCCAGGCTGGTCTCCCAAGGGACAATATGCCGAGTGGTACCAATATTTCCTCCAGACAAATGCATTTGAAGGAAAAGTAGCTGCCTTTCATAAGAAAAAATTCGGAGAAGATTTTCCTTATTATCAATTTGCCTCCCTGTTCAAGGCCGTTTTATTTAACCCCGATGAATGGGCACAATTGTTTGAACAATCAGGCGCCAAGTACATAGTGCTTACTTCAAAGCACCATGACGGGTTTGCCTTATGGCCAAGTAAGGAGGCATCCAGGACATGGGGTTTTCCCTGGAATGCAGCAGAAACAGGACCGCATCGGGATTTATTGGGCGATTTATTCAAGGCTGTCAGAAAAACTTCTGTCCACGCTGGCATGTATTATTCTTTGTACGAATGGTATAACCCATTGTGGCGGTTTGATAGGGACAAGTATGTGAAGGAACATTGCTGGCCGCAGATGAAAGATCTAATTACCACTTACCAGCCTGATGTGTTCTGGACTGACGGCGAATGGGAAGCCTCTGATACTGTATGGCATTCGAAAGAATTTCTGGCATGGGTATTTAATGAAAGCCCAGGTAAGGAAAAAATTGTTGTCAACGACCGATGGGGGACCAGTATCCGTTTTCACCACGGCGGTTTTTACACGCCCGAATACCAGCCTGACATGGATTTCAAGGACCATTATTTTGAAGAGAGCCGGGGCATGGGTTATTCCTATGGGTATAACAGGGAAGAAGATGCCTGGGATTATAATTCAGGCAGAACCCTGGTCTTTCATTTATTGGACAAAGTGAGCCGGGGGGGGAATTTTTTGCTCGATATCGGTCCGGATGCGGACGGGAAAATTCCACCCATCATGCAGGAAAGACTTTTGGAAATTGGAAAATGGTTAAAAATAAACGGGGAAGCTATATATGGCAGTTCCCGCTGGAAGGAGCCTTTTCAATGGGGAGAAGGCAAAACAGGGTATAAGCCCAAACAGGATGACTGGAGAACTGGAGGGGATGTCATGCTTAAGCTGACCGTCGACCCTGATCCTGGATATGCTGTAAGAGAAGTATTTTTTACCCATAAAAACAATACGCTTTATGCTNNGAAATAAAGTTGCTTGAAACCGGTGAGGCCCTCAAATTCAAGAATAGTGGAAAAGATGTGGAAATCAAATTGCCCGAATACCTGCCGGCTGGTTTTAAAACCGCGTATGCCTATGTGATAAAGATCGAGGGGATTGAATAAAAGACAATCGCCCATAAGCTGCATGTTAAATGTTAATTGAAAGTGAAATTGGGTTTTTATTATATTTCAAAATATTGTTCAACCCCCTATTTTCGTTAACAGACTTCCCAGAAATTTCTGTCCCTTCTTTTTTTTTAGATTCCGAAAACTATACTTCATGAGAAAACTTCCGGTGAAATTTTTTTTCATAGACCTCCTAATTGACTATGCTAAAAAAAATAAGCACCTCCAGTAATGCCGGTAAACCTAAAACTGGAGATTATATTTTTGATGGCCCTGAAGAAGAAAATGCCCGGCGATTTAAAATAAAAGGCTTTTTTTTTGGTTGCCTGATAGCTTTTCATGGGGGTGACTTTCCTTCGGTAAAGTTCATTTCTAAAGAAAAATTAGCGGCGGGTGGCTGGTGGGTTAAATAGTAATTTNNAATCCAATATCCTATGAAAAACCTATTTATATAAACAAAAGCTGTACCAACAGATTTTGTGTTTAAGAAAGGGAAAAATAGGGAAATTTGTGCCCAATTTTGGAAAATTTTTCTAATTTTTGGAATCGATAGTTGCGTCCATTACCCATTTTTTTTTACTATGGCGTGTGCCAAAACCGGATCATTCAGTATTCTTTCCATTTCCGTCTCCACCAATTGCAGTACTTCGCTTCTGATCCTGGAATAATTATTCATCACCATGGCCTGGTCAACGCGGTGAATAACCGGGATATTACCGTTAGTTCGCTGATCTTGCTTAAAAAAAGAATGATCCGGGAAAAGTTGGCAATGAAAAGTCTTCAGATCTATTTTTTCCTGAGGNNGAGTTGCCATGGTGGAAGCTGGTATCGCGGACCCCAATTGCCGGGATTTATTCACAGAAGTGTCGGAGGAATTGATGGAAAGACCAACACGATCCTGTAATATCCTCCCAAAACGCTCAGATAACTGTCTGGCGGTTTCCCCGGTAACCTGACCACTTATCACATTGCCCATAATATTCATGATAACTTCCGCCTGATCCCTGCCATAATCTTTTTTAAGCTGGCTAAAATCCTGTACCGCCAGAAAGGTCGCTACTTTGTTGGAGCGGGCAGTTGCCAGAAGTATGTCCATACCATTCAGATAAATGGTCGGAAATTCATCAAAAATAAGGCTGCAGGGCTGACCTCCCTTTTTATTCACCAGCTTGATAAGCCTTGAAATATATAGGGATAAAACAGCTCCATAGACCTGTTGTTTCTGGGGGTTGCTTCCCATGCATATGATTTTGGGTGCGGAGGGATGGTTGACATCCAGTGTAAAATCATTGCCCGACAAGACATAATACAGCTGGGGCGAAGCCAGTCTGGCCATAGCAATCTTTGCCGATGCCATTTGTCCTTCGAGCTGTTCCATTACATCATTTATATAGGCCGTTATAAACGGATTTATCAGGGCCTCTATTCCAGGTTCTGTTCTTAAAATGGTAAACAACTTGTCATACTCCACCTGCATCAATTCAATAATGTGTGGCAGACTGCAATAGATGCCATCCTGGTATTTGCGGAGGAACCATATAATGGCAGCCAGGAAATTAATCGGGGATTCTACAAAAAAATCTCCCTGCCTCCTGATCCATTCCCGGTTCAGACCCAATAAAATGGTTCTGGACGATTCGATGGCGTCCGTGATATCGAGCATGGAGGAAGGA
>PLCH01000181.1 GCA_003135585.1 Chitinophagaceae bacterium | reverse complement strand
GTTCAGATTCGCTCCACGGTTTCGCTCCAAACAATCTCAAATTTTAAGCATGCAGTCAGCCAACTGGTGAAAGGAAATCCAAACAGATGGTATGCCCAGGTTTTTCAAGCGTTACGGATTGTGGTAAATGATGAACTCGGTGCATTGAAGGATATGCTGGAACAGGTCCCAGGATTGTTGAACAGAGGTGGCCGTGTGGGAATTATAACGTTTCATTCACTGGAGGATAGGATTGTTAAAAATTTCTTTAAAAAAGGTTTGTTTACTCCATCAGATCAGCCGGATCTCTTCGGACAAACTTCTCAGGAACCTCTTTTAAGGGCGATAACAAAGAAACCAATTGCTCCCACTGAAAACGAAATAAGAAAAAATCCGCGCGCACGCAGCGCAAGAATGCGAATTGCGGAGAAGTTGTAAAAAAGGAAAGAAAGATTTTTTTGTTCAATATGGAAAAAGCAACCAAATCATATAAAGAGAAAGAAAATAAACTCAGGTTTAAGCGCCTGCTGAAATACAACTGGTTTGTCAAAAATGTACCCTTTTTTCTTTTTCTCGCTTTACTGGCAGTCATATATATAAACAACGGCCATTATGCTGACAGGGTGGTTCGGAATATTGGTAAGACCAGCAAAGAGCTTAAGGAACTTCAATACGAATATAAGACCATAAAAAGCGAGGTTATGTTTCGCAGCAAGCAAAGTGAGTTAGCAAAAGCTATGGAGCCTTTCGGCCTGAAAGAATTAATGACCCCGCCGGTAATATTGAATGATAGTATCAGAATTGACCAAAAATGAATATGCAAACAAAGGTTCATCAATTTCCATCAAAACCATTACGGTAACCAACATTGGAGCTCAAACGCGATATACTATGGAGGGTCTACCTGTGCTTCCTGGGCATAGTGGCACTATGTTTCTTTGTCTTAGGAAAGGCATTTTATATTCAACGGTTCCAAGGCAGCTACTGGCGGGGACTAAGCGATAGTCTTCACCAGAAATTTATAGAGCTGGACGCCGAAAGGGGGACCGTATTTAGTGAGGATGGAAATATGCTGAGCACTTCCATTCCTTATTTCAACATATATATTGACTTCGCTGCAGAAGGCTTGCAGGAAAAAAACGGCAAGCGATTCAAAGACAATCTGGATTCCTTATCCCTTTGTCTGGCTAAATTATTGAAATGTCAATCGGCAGCTGCCTATAAACGTGAGTTGCTTTTGGGTTTCCGGTCAAAGGATAGGTATTTCAGCCTTCAGACTAATTTATCATTTGAACAGTATAAGGTGCTTCGAAATTTCCCACTTGTGAGGTTAGGGAGAAATAAAAGCGGTTTTATTACGGAAATTAACAGCAAAAGATTAAACCCTTTCGGCTTGCTGGCCAATCGCACCATCGGCCTGGCAAGAGCCAACGCACAGGATGTAGGCCNNCTGGAAAGAACGTATGATACATTATTGAAAGGCGAAAACGGAAGACGGTTGGTTCGTTACATGGCAGCCGGAACATATATTCCTGTGGAAGGATATGAAATAGAACCTGAAAACGGTAAAGACATCGTTACTACCCTTGATGTCAACATACAAGACATTGCTGAAAATGCTCTCCTTGCAAAGTTGATTGAAAATGGATGCGAACATGGGACATGCCTTGTAATGGAAGTTGCAACAGGAAAGATAAAAGCGATTGCCAACCTGGGACGTCAAAAGGACGGAAGTTATTGGGAGGATCTGAATTATGCCATCCGTGCGTCAAAGCCTGGATCAACTTTTAAACTTGCGACTTTAATGTCATTACTCGAAGATGAGGATGTAAAGCTGACTGACCATGTTAACCTGGATATGGGGGTTTGGAAGGTGGGTAACCGAACTATTCATGATGCAGAAAAACATGGCAGGACAGATGTAACCGTTAAACAGGCATTTGAATTAAGCTCAAACGTAGGGATGGCAAAACTTGCCATGAATAGTTATTCGAAAGACCCAAATCAATTTGTTGACCACCTGAAAAAATGGCGATTGAACCTCCGCACGGGAGTTGATTTGATGGGTGAAACTTCGCCCGTAATCAAGAGCCCAAAGTCTCGCACGTGGAGCGCTACTACTTTACCCTGGATGGCATTTGGCTATGAAGTTCTCATAAGCCCACTTCAAACACTTACCCTTTATAATGCAGTAGCCAATAAAGGTAAAATGATGAAACCCATCCTTGTGAATAATATCCAGTTAGCGGGGAGGATTGTTAAGCAGAATGAACCCGAAACTATGGTCGATCCGATCTGTAACGGACAAACATTGCATCAGCTTCAGGAGTGTCTTGAAGGTGTGTGCATTGAAGGAACGGCAAGAAATGTTTTCAGGAATTCTTTTTACAAAGTGGCAGGAAAAACAGGGACAGCCTTAGTGGCAAACGGAAGGCATGGGTATGCCGATCATATTTACCAGTCATCTTTTGCCGGTTATTTTCCGGCTGATCATCCCAAATATTCCTGCATCGTCGTAATAAAGAATAAACCTTTTGCCAAAAATTTTACAGGCGCGGCGGTAGCAGCGCCTGTTTTCAAAAATGTCGCAGATAAACTGATGAGCCTGGAAACAGAACAGGATAAAAACATAGCTGCAGAACTTACTTCCATAGTATGGAAAAAAGACAGCGCCCAGTATTATTATGCCGGTCAAATGCAGGATGTGAAACAAGTAATGAAAGTCTTACAGGTAAATTATACAGATTCTGCCGGTTCAAGTGACTGGGGCCGGGTTTACGCAGGCAATTATCAACCTGTCTTGAAAAAGGAGTCGATTTACAGACAAACTATGCCTGACGTGAAAGGAATGGGGTTGAAAGACGCATTGTATCTACTTGAGAATATGAATATGAAAGTTGCAGCCAAAGGAAAAGGCAGGGTTAAAATTCAGAGCGTTCAACCCGGAACAGCCATAACAAAAAATCAAATAATTACACTTGACCTATACTGATGCCAACGTTACAAGACATATTATATAAGGTAAGCATCCGGATTGTAAAAGGGAATATCGATCTGTCTGTGAGTAGTCTTCAGATGGACTCAAGGAAAGTTTCGAAAGATTCGGTCTTCCTGGCAGTAATGGGCGTCAGTACCGATGGGCATAAATTTATTGATACAGCTATTGGGAAGGGTGCTACGGCTGTGATTTGTGAGATATTGCCCGATCGGTTGCAAGATGACATCACCTATGTGCAGGTTGAAAATAGTGCTTCAGCAGCGGGCATAGTAGCCCATAATTTTTATGGTCAGCCCTCTGAAAAGATGAAGTTGGTTGGGGTAACGGGGACAAATGGCAAAACAACTATAGCAACCTTATTGTACAAGCTTTTTACAGCATTAGGCACTACCTGCGGATTGTTAAGCACGGTACAAAATCATATCGGCGATTCGGTCGTGCCGGCGACTCATACCACACCGGATCCCATCAGCCTGAATGAACTACTAAAACAAATGGTGGACCAAGGATGCACTCATGTGTTTATGGAAACAAGTTCTCACGCCATTCATCAGCAAAGAATTGCCGGATTACATTTTGCAGGCGGTATTTTCAGCAACATTACTCATGACCACCTGGATTACCATAAAACCTTTGACGAATATATCCGGGTTAAAAAGTCCTTTTTCGATTCACTTCCTTCTTCCTCATTTGCTATTGCGAATGCCGACGACAAAAGGGGCGCCGTGATGCTGCAGAATACCAACGCAAAAAAATACTACTACAGCCTGAAAACTATGGCTGATTTTAAAGGCCGGATTCTTGAGAATAATTTGACAGGATTAGTGATGACGGTCAATGATCAGGAAGTTCATTTCCGGCTGATAGGTGAATTCAATGCCTATAACCTGCTCGCAGTTATTGGGGCAGCCACCTGCCTCGGTGAAGAAAAACAGGAAATACTCAGGTGCCTGAGCGTGTTGAGCGGTGCTGAAGGAAGGTTTGACTATATCCTGTCGGCGAAAAGCAAGGTTTTGGGAATTGTGGACTATGCCCATACGCCTGATGCGCTTATCAATGTCCTGACTACAATACAAAAATTAAGAAAAGGGCATGAACAGATTATAACCGTGGTCGGATGCGGGGGGGACCGCGATAGAAAAAAGCGACCGGTAATGGGGGAGGCCTCCTGTACCTACAGTGACAAAGTGATTTTCACTTCGGACAACCCGCGGAGTGAGGATCCTCTGGAAATAATTAGGGATATGGAAANNGGATTAAATACCGCCGCAAAAAGAAAATACCTGTCTATTGTTGAGCGAAAGGAAGCGATAAAAACGGCCGTCAGCTTGGCGAATTCAGAAGATATTGTATTGGTTGCAGGAAAAGGACACGAAAAATATCAGGAAATAAAAGGAAAGAAATACCCTTTTGATGACAAGCAGGTTTTAAAAGAAATGTTTGAATTGCTTGACAGATAGTCGTCGTACTAAAAAGGCAAACATGTTGTATCACTTATTTGAATGGCTAAAACAAAATGGGATAAAAATACCCGGGGGTACTTTGTTCCAGTTTATCACCTTTCGGGTATTGCTCGCCGTTTTATTGTCTCTGGTGATCACCATGCTGTATGGCAAACGGCTGATTAATTACTTGGCCAAGAATCAGGTGGGTGAAAGTGTGCGCGAACTGGGGTTGGAAGGGGAACACCAGAAAAAAGGGACACCGACCATGGGGGGTGTTATTATTATTCTGGGCATCCTGATCCCAACCATTTTGCTGGCCAATCTCAATAAGGCATATATAAGGCTGATGATCTTTAGCACTATTTGGCTGGGCATGATCGGTTTTATTGATGATTATTTAAAACTGCGTGCTAAACGAATCGCCCAGCAGCAAGGAAATACATACAAAAAGGGAGACAAGGATGGATTGGCCGGATGGTTTAAAGTCCTTGGACAGGTAGGGATAGGTTTTGTTGTTGCCGCTACACTCTATTTTAATAGTAATACTAAGGTCTGGCGCGAATATGTCGGACAAACCAGACCTTCTGATACAACTGGGATTAAGGTGGTTGTGCTGGATGGTAAGGAAAGAATGTTTGTTGAGGCAAAAGAGCCCATCACAACGATACCCTTTGTGAAAAATCACGAGTTTAATTATTCTAAATTATTGCCCTCAGGCATCAGAGGTGCNNGCTACATGGATATTGTACATCCTTATTGTAATATTCATTATTACTGCTGTTTCCAATGGAGCAAACATTACAGATGGAATAGATGGCCTGGCCACAGGAGTGAGTGCCATCATAGGGACCTGTTTGGGTGTTTTTGCTTATGCCAGTGGTAATATCCGGTTTGCAGAATATTTAAATATCATGTATATCCCAAATTTGGGTGAGTTGTCCATCTTCATTGGAGCCCTCGCCGGGGCTTGTTTGGGATTCCTTTGGTACAATTCCTATCCGGCGCAGGTATTTATGGGGGATACAGGTAGCCTCATGCTGGGGGGAATCGTTGCTGCATTAGCCATCATAGTTCGAAAGGAATTGCTGATCCCTATTTTTTGCGGAGTATTCCTGGTTGAAAATATGAGTGTGGTGATCCAGGTATCTTATTTCAAGTATACAAAGAAAAAGTATGGGGAAGGCAGAAGGGTTTTTCTGATGAGCCCGTTGCACCATCATTATCAAAAGCTGGGATACCATGAAAGTAAAATCGTAACAAGATTTTGGATAGTAACCATTTTGTGTGTGGTGTTTGCAATTGTAACCTTAAAGATCAGGTAGGCGGGAATGGTGGAAAAATTAATGGAGAACCAATCAGTGAAAGTCCAGTACAGGAAGAACCAGTGATGGAAAAAAATTGTGGTGCAGTAGATTTTAATGCTTTTGAAGAACCACTTAATCCGTTTTGGACCCATGCAAACATATAAATGTTAATCATGAAATGAACAAGCGCATGGTCATACTTGGCGGCGGTGAAAGTGGAGTTGGCGCAGCAATCTTGGCAAAAATGCATGGCTATGAAGTATTTGTCTCTGAGGGAGGTTCTTTGAAATCAGTTTACAAACAGGAGTTGGAAGAAAAAGGAATTGCCTATGAGGAAGGCAGGCATACGGCCGAAAAAATTATGAATGCCGACGAAATAACAAAAAGTCCCGGAATACCTGAAAAGAACGAGTTGATGAAAAAGATCCGGGAAAAAGGGATTTCCGTTATCAGTGAAATTGAATTAGCGTACCGTCATAAGGGGAATGGAAAAATCATCGGAATAACAGGCAGTAACGGAAAGACAACAACAGCTACAATGACCTATCGCATTTGCAGGCATGGTGGACTGGATTGTGCGTTGGCAGGAAATATTGGGTATTCGTTTGCCAGGCAGGTGGCAGTGGACCCAAAAGCATGGTATATCATTGAGATCAGCAGTTTTCAATTGGATGATATTAAAACGTTCAGACCTGAAATAGCGATTCTGACCAATATAACGGAAGATCATCTGGATAGGTATGAGTACAAATTTGAAAATTATATCAGCAGCAAGTTCAGAATTGTGATGAACCAGACCGACAAAGATTATTTTATTTATTGCGAAGATGACCCTGTGATTAAAAAATATCTAAGCCATTATTCGATTCACTCTAACCCATTACCATTTACTATGCAACATGAATTAAACAAAGGAGGTTTTATCAAAAACGGGCAGATGGTTATCCAGACCGCCAGCGAAAAAGTAGAGATGAGTATATATGATTTTGCTCTGAAGGGGATCCATAACCAATACAATACAATGGCGGCCGGTATCGCAGCAGCGACTGTCGGTATCCGAAAAGAGAAAATACGGGAAGCCATCCAGAGTTTTGAGACTTTGGAACACCGCATGGAATATGTAAGTACAGTCCGAGGAGTGGAGTTCATAAATGACAGTAAGGCCACTAATGTAAACTCTACCTGGTACCGTCTGGAGAGCATGAATAAACCTGTCATATTGATATTAGGAGGGGTAGACAAAGGAAATGATTATTCGCTGATAAGGGAGCTGGTGAAAGAAAAAGTAAAGGCAATTGTATGCCTGGGGACTGATAACAGGAAAATTCACGAAGCATTTCAAAATGATGTATCGGTCATGGTGAATACGGGCAGTGCGGAAGAGGCGGTGAAAGCTTCTTTTCATTTTGCCAATAAGGGCGATGTCGTATTGCTTAGCCCGGCTTGTGCGAGTTTTGACCTTTTCAAAAATTATGAAGACAGGGGGAAACAGTTCAAAGAAGCAGTTAAGGATCTGTAGACGATCCATCGTGTAAAAAAAGTAAACAGAAGCTAGATGAATGATTTCAGTACCATAGAAAAAAGTGTAGCAGGCTGGCAGCGTCTTGGCCGCAGAACAAGGGGAGACAAAGTGATCTGGGCAGTGGTCGTCTTACTGGCGATGGTGTCTTTACTTGCCGTATACAGTTCCACTGGTTTGCTGGCGTACAAAATGTATAAGGGCAATACAGAAATCTACCTGTTCCGGCAGTTTGCTTTTATTGTGGTGGGTGTGTTGGTGATCTACTTTGCCCACCAGGTAAACTATATTATCTATTCGCGGGTGGCAAGGATATTATTTTTGCTGTCCATCCCCCTATTGATATACACTTTATTTTTTGGAGTAAGGCTCAATGAAGGGAGCCGGTGGATAAAATTGCCCATCATAAATCTCACGTTTCAAACTTCTGATCTGGCAAAACTGGCTTTGTTCATGTACCTAAGTCGCTTATTGAGTAAAAAACAGGATGTCATCAAAGACTTTAAGAAAGGATTCCTGCCTGTAATCCTTCCGGTCGCAGTAGTATGTGTGTTGATCGCACCTGCCAATCTCTCCACGGCCCTGCTGGTAGGCGCAACCAGCTTGATGCTCCTTTTTATTGGAAGGGCCAAGGCAAAGCATATACTGATAACCATCGGGGTGGTTTTGATTCCCTTATGTATATTGATCGCGGCAGTGGTCGTCCGGCATAAATCATCAGAGGTGCAGGTGGAAAGGGTGAATACCGAAAACAGGACGGGATTATTGGTCCGGGTAAATACCTGGATGAACAGGATTGAATCCTTTATATATGGTGTCAAAGAAAATAATGACGACGAAAATTATCAGGTAAATCAGGCGAAAATTGCTATTGCAAATGGAGGCTTGTTTGGTCTCGGTCCGGGTAATAGCCGTCAACGAAATTTCTTACCCCATCCATACTCTGATTTTATTTATGCTATAATCATTGAGGAGTATGGATTGGTTGGAGGAGCATTTATTATTTTCATTTACCTGGTTTTCCTTTTCAGGAGCATCAGAATATTCAGGAAATGCCCTTTTGCATTCGGGGCTTTCCTTGCATTGGGATTAAGTTTTACGCTCGTAATCCAGGCTCTTGCAAATATGGCGGTGAACGTGAATGTTTTCCCGGTCACTGGCGTCACCCTGCCTTTGGTAAGCATGGGGGGAAGTTCCTTCTTATTCACCTGCCTTGCCATTGGCATTATATTGAGGGTTGCCAGGAATATTGAGCCTGGGCAAATCAGTGCGGAAAGCCGGGATAAGCTTTTTGCAGTTGCTGAAGAGGAGGAATAGGAATAGTGAAAAAGATTGAACTCGAAAATATAAAATGAGTGAAAGAAACAAAAACAGGAAAATCATCCTGGCTGGAGGTGGNNGCCCTGAAAAAAATGGAACCTGGAATCGAGATTTTATTCGTTGGGGCGAACGGAAAGATGGAGATGGAAAAAGTGCCGGAGGCTGGATTTAGTATAACCGGGATTGATATTGCCGGTTATAACAGAAGTTCTTTGATTAAGAATTTAGGGGCGCCTTTTAAACTCCTAAAAAGCTTTTTCCAGGTGAGAAGGATCGTGAATTCCTTTCAACCGGACGCCCTGTTGGGCGTGGGTGGATATTCAAGTTTCCCGGTTTTACGGTATGCGCAGGGACAAGGCATATCGACCTTTATTCATGAATCCAATGCCTTTGCCGGAAAGTCAAACATCTGGCTTGGAAAAAGGGCCACCAGGATTTTTGTAGCTGCAGGNNTGCAGAAGGAATGGAAAAGTTTTTTAAGAAAGAAAAAATAGTAGTTACGGGTAATCCGGTCCGGGGAAATATTGTAAACAATGCAATAAGCCACGAAGATGGAATAAGGTTTTTTGGATTGGATCCGGCTAAAAAAACCGTACTGGTTACCGGAGGGAGCTTGGGCGCAAAGGGAATAAATGAAGCAATTGCAGCAAGGCTTGAGGATTTTGAAAAGAATGAAGTTCAGCTGATCTGGCAAACGGGTAAACCCTTTTCGGAAAAAGCAAAATTATTATGCATGGGTAAAAAAAATATCTGGACAGATGAATTCATCACCAAAATGG
>PLCH01000619.1:4019-8755 GCA_003135585.1 Chitinophagaceae bacterium | reverse complement strand
ACTATTCAAGGCCTGTCGATACAAATTTTACCTTATCCCCTTTTTTGATGCTCCCGTGCATAATTCTGTAATAAACTATGATCCCGCGGAAGGAATTGTACACACTATCAAAGATAAGAGCCTGTAAAGGAACATCAGGATTCCCCTTTGGCGCGGGTATCCTCCCAACAATTGCTTTTAGAATTTCTTCCACGCCTGCTCCCGTTTTGGCACTTGCTAAAAGAATATCCTCGGGCTTGCAGCCAATTAACTCCAGGATTTGATCCTTCACTTCATCGACCATTGCCCCATCCATATCAATCTTATTGATCACGGGAATGATTTCCAGGTCGTTTTCAATTGCAAGGTATAAATTGGAAATGGTCTGGGCCTGTATCCCCTGGGTAGCATCAACAAGCAAAAGGGCTCCCTCACATGCCGCGAGGGCACGGCTGACTTCATAGCTGAAATCAACATGACCCGGAGTATCAATGAGGTTGAGAATATAATCCTGATCGTCCTGCCTGTAACTGATTTGAATGGCATGACTTTTTATAGTGATGCCTTTTTCCCTTTCAAGGTCCATATCATCCAATACCTGGGCCTGCATATCCCTTTCGGAAATAGTATGGGTAATCTCTAACAGGCGATCGGCCAGCGTACTCTTACCGTGATCAATATGGGCAATGATCGAAAAATTCCTTATATTCTTCATGCTGTCAAATCCGTTTAAAAAGGCGGTGCAAAAGTAACGAAAAGCAGCAAGCCGTCCGCTATTTGCTTTAAATGACAGAATGCGGTGAATGGATGAATATTATCTAGAATATCCTGATCTCTTTTTTCAAATCCGGGTAAAGCGGCCTTAACCCATTATTTTCTTGTAAATTTTATTTCCATGCCTTTGAATTCGGTGCCATTGGCAGTCATATACATTTCCATAACCTGGGTATTGTCATCCGGAAACCTAATTATTTCCCGAACAGGTATGTCGTTGCCCGTTACAGGGTCAACCGTTTTGCCCTTAAAATTTATGCTTTTATTTTGATCATCCCAGGAACCTTCCAAATACATCATGCCTGTACCCATATTATCAATCCATGAATTCACAAAAATCTTCTTTGCATTATCATAACCTGTAACAGAGATACCTTCGAAAGGCATCCCCATCATATTACCTGTATTGGTTNNTGGTTGCCTTGAGATAACGCCCGCCAAGAATCATTTCGTTTTTTGTCTCGCCCGTCATATTCGCGGGTGCGCCTCCGGGTGCCATCCACATCGTAATGGCCGCCGTCCAGGTGCCTGCGGACTTCCCCAACATCTGGTGAATTGGGCCGGTCGTCATATAAGCCTGCATTGCCTTCATGTCGTCCTGGTTCTGAGCGGAAACAGAAAAATAACTGAAACTTGCTAAAGTAAAAATGAGCAGCTGTGTTATCTTTTTCATAGTAAATATTTTTATGCCAAAAAGGTACGAAAAAATGCCAGATATTTTTGAGCCGGAAAATAATAATTGGTAACTTTTATCTTCTAAAAAATAATTTTATGAAAAAGCTCTGTTTTATCGTCTTTTTTCTGGCTGTAATCTTTCCACTTGCCTCAAAAGCACAAAAGGCAGATTACAGGGTCGTATTCGATCTGACAAGTAAAGATTCGATAAATCAGGCATTGGTCATCCGGTGGATCCAAGAGATTGCAGATAACAATCCTGAAGCAAAGATTGAAGTGGTCGTATTCGCACAGGGGGTGGACCTTGTAGTAAAAGACAAGTCAGCTGTCGGCAATGAAGTGACGAAACTTTCAGGAAACAAAAATATAGCATTTAAAATCTGTGCCATTGCCANNATAAAAGCCAGTTGCTCCCTGGCGTGGAAATAGTACCCGATGGCATTTATGAAATCATCTCAAAAGAAAGGGAAGGCTGGGGATACATAAAAGCCAGTCATTAACAGAGAGAAGTCCAATTCATCCGATGACCGAACCAGGGATTGCTGCCTCAACCTAATTTCTTACTTTCACTCAAAATCAGCGCAATGGAAATAAAGCAATTATTTGAGCAGGCGGCAGATGACAGCAAAAACCTGAAAGTACGGCCCAGCAATGACACTTTACTCCAATTGTATTCTTTGTTCAAACAGGCAACTGTCGGGGATGTGAACGTCGAACCTCCAGCCAATCCATTTGATTTTGTTGCAAAAGCCAAATATGAAGCCTGGAAGGCTTTAAAAGGAAAATCCCCTGAGGCTNNTTTTTACCCGGTGAAAACAATCAGGAACATATTGCTTTTTAGTTATTTGGGGAAATTGTATCAAAAAGATAAAACCATTTTTACCATTGCTTTCCTATTCATTGGCCTGAGTGTTTTTGCAAATGCAATAAGGCTCGAAACCTCCCCCTTTTTTTTATGGAACCTGTATTCCTTGAAGCAGTCTCCCAAACAGGAATATACGATCTATGGGATCCGGTACAATGAAGGGAAATTATTAAACTTTCAGCACACCTGGCGCGCGCCTCAACAACAATTCCTTACAGGTCCGCTGTTTTATTATGCTGATATGAAAGCAAACGGGGGCATTGACCCCCTTCAAATATACCTCGAGCATTTTTGGGTTAAGAAACATCCTTTCTATAAATATTTAATAACCCGCCTTTACAATACACGGTTTGATTACTATGCCTTTCCTGCATGGTACAAAAACTATCTGTCTTCCATAGAAAAGCGCCCAATAGAGAATGTGTATATTCTAAAGAAGATACTAAATTTTCAACAAAATGGAAATATTACGGAAATCTCAACTGATACCGCAATATCGATCCGATAAATCTGTATGAACAATCAACAAAGAATAATTATAACCCGGATAGTAGTTGGCTACCTGCTAATATTTTTATTCTTGAGATTCCTTGAACACGTGACTCCATCCCGGTGGATGGGCCCTCCCCTGTTTAATCCACAAATGGACCTAACTTATTGGATTTTTAAAATCCTGAATCTCCCCTCTCTGATAGTTTATAAACGGATCGGTGCCGTTGTTTTTGACTTGCTGCTTTTTGCAAGTGGTATTTTATCCCTGCTATTTCCCCTGCAGAGAAGATTTATCTTCCCATTCTCCCTGTTTTTGTTTGTTTATGTAATTGCCTTTAATGGCTTTGCAATCCATCATGCGCATGCCTTGACCGGAATGATGATCGTTCTAATTCCATTTTGGGCCGGCGACAACAATAGATTTTATCTGCTTTGGCAAGGCATCCGTTATTATACCTGTTATGTTTATGGCCTCTCCTTTATCTGGAAAATCTTGCCTGGAAATTCTTTTTTTAATTGGCAACAGGGCGTTGGAACCTTTAAGGCAAATCTGGTTGAATACATGTACCACAACCCTACCAGCCTGTTAACCGGTTTCTACGAATGGTGCATCAGGGAAGGCTGGATACTGAATGCCGGAAACATTCTTGTTGTTATATTGGAAGGATTAATGATCATTGGCTTTTTTACAAAAAAATGGGACAAAATGCTGTTCTGGTTTCCGGTTATTATTCATTTGTTGACCTATATCTTTTCAGATGTTTTATTTCTTGAGTTGCTCGTCCTTGATTTTCCCCTATTGAGCCTGAAACAAATAGAAAGCATTGGTAAAAAATTTGCTTTTCTAAAAAATTCCCTAAAGCCTGCTGTCTCCTAAGATTTGCCGGTAGAGGGAAAAAAACTGCTTACCGATCACTTCATGGGAATATTTTTTCCTGGCATCAGCTGCGATGACAGAAGAATCGTAGTTTTCATAATTGTTCATTACTTCGTTTATTGCCTTAATAAGCGCTTCGATATTTCCGGGGGGGACCAGCTTCCCGTTAGAATCGTTTACAGCTTCATCGGTCCCTCCTGTCCGGGTAGCCACTACCGGAAGACCCATGCACAAAGCTTCCACAACCACGCAGGAAAAATTTTCATGATTGCTGAATAAAACAAATGCAGAGGCCTTTTGCATTTCTTCAGCAACCCCGTCATAGGTTAATTCACCAGTAAAGCTGATTTTGTTGGATAAATCCCTCTGCATTGCCATTTGAATATGAGCTTCGGTTAGGGGTCCTGCAATCACCAGTTCCCAGTCCTGCCTGATCTTATTTAATTGATAAAAGGCCTCCATCATTCCTTCGGGGTTTTTCTGATCTGTCAATGAGGACGCATGCAACCAGCGAAAAATTCGGGGAGGGGGATCTGGCAGAGGAATAAAAATGTCGGTATTTACCAGATTGTGAACTACTATGACCCTTTTTAGCCGGAATAAATTCTCCAGGGTTTTCCCAATGTTTGNNCTGCCTCCGCACCCCTGAAAATCCTGCGGGAATTCTGCTTGAAAAAAAAACTTCGCCGATAATATGAATCCTTGGCAGCTTTTTCATAGTGGGATGCCTGTTCAGAGACTATATAAGGTATTCCCCATATTTTTTTCATAAGCAACGCTGCCAACCCCGCTTTCATGGGAACGTGCACATGCAAGAGGTCAGGCCTTCCGTAATTCTTCTCATATTGCAACAGGAGTTTTTCGTAAAATTTCTGATAATTCCGGTTATACCGTATTTTATCAAGCCACCCAATGCCTGATTTTCTAAACGAAAAGCCATAAATAAACTCGCGCAGGCCTCCCGTCCGGGTTAGTGTTGATTCATCCTTCACAGGGGCATCCTTGCCCATCTGAATTAGGTGTATCACATCCACAGATAGGTAGGCCGAGACTGCCCGGGCATGCCTTTGAATT
>PLCH01000619.1:0-3994 GCA_003135585.1 Chitinophagaceae bacterium | reverse complement strand
TTTTTACTACAAAAAAATCAAATAAACTAGCCGGGTATAGCTTTCTGAAAACGAACAGCACATACAAATAATAGGTTGCATAGCCAACGCTGCTTACAAGCGGAGCGGCCTTTACACCCCAAACCGGTATAAAAAGCAGATCTCCGGTTACAATAATTGCCAGGGCGCAGAATGCACCCCTGATATTCACGCCGATCATTTGTTTGCCGGCAAAATAGGCTGTTAGGGGATAATGAGCGGCGATGGCCAGGATACCAGGGATCAATAAAAGGAAAAGAGCATGCATTTCCGAAAAGCTTTGGCCAAAAATGAAAGGAAACGCCCATTTTCCAACCAGGGCCAGTAAAATGGAGAGGGTACCGATTCCAAAAAGCAAAATGCGGGTCAGAATTTTTAATACATTCTGCACTTCTTCTTTTTGCCCTCCTGAAACAAATGGAAAAATAGTGCTGGCAATAATGGAGGGTATAAGAACCAATACCTGGCCTATTTTGGAAACCTGAATATAATTACCGAGATCCGCAGGACTGCAAAATCTTTTTACAAACCAATAATCTACCCTGTAAACAAGAAAAAATGTAATATTCACAGTAAGGGCAAGTAAAGAATAACGAAATATCTTTTTCAATTCATTTCCCCAAGGTAATTCCAATCCCTTCCAGCCTCTGAATTGAAAAAAAAATGCTAAAGCCATTAGCGAGCCCTGCAAAAGAAAGGATAAAAAATAAATAAAAACAAAATGTTTTGGAAAGGAAGAGGTTTTCTGAAATGTCATTATCACGATGATTAGAATCATATTTACGGTGAGAAGAATGATATTGGGCAGCTTAAAAAATTGTTTCGCAAAAAACAAGGACACAAAATAGGTAGTGAGTAAAACTCCCAAAATATAGCAACTGCAACCAAGGATGAATTCAGGTCTTGAAGCTGCATCCGGATACAGTGAGGGAAAAAACCCTACCAGCACCGTGAGGGGTACAATGGTCGCCAAAAGGGACCAGAACAGACAAAACAATGAAATCTTTTGTAAACTAATATCTCCCTTTGCAGCGTAATAAGCGCAACCTGACTCCAGGCTAAAACTGATTATCAGGAGCAAAAAGGAAAGATTGTTGATTACATAAAAGATCCAGCCGCTCCCTTCCGCTTTAAAGTATCTGGAAATAAGAACGTTCGATACAAATACAGAGAAGAAATACAATCCCCGCCAAAAAACATGCTGAATAATCACTTGCCTGAAATTCATAGAATAGGAAAAATACTCACTTTAGCGAATGGATGATTTGAATAAACTCAGTTGCTACCAGCGAAGCGCCTCCCACCAGACCACCATCCACATCCGGGCAGCTAAACAACTCTTTGGCATTGCTTGCTTTTACACTGCCTCCGTACAAAATGGATAAAGCATCAGCCACTTCTTTTGAATAATTTTCCGCCAGCACGGTGCGGATATTAGACTGTATTTCCTGGGCCTGGGCGGTAGTAGCAGTCTTGCCGGTTCCAATCGCCCAAATTGGTTCATAGGCTATAATTATACGCCCCATTTTTCCGGCAGACAAATGGAATAAAGACTCCTTTAATTGAATTGCCACAAAATCATTTTGGGTCCCTGCTTCACGGATTTCCAATGGTTCCCCGCAACAAAAAATAGGCTCAATATCATATTCAAGACAAAGATTGATTTTTTCAGCAATTTCCAGGTTGGTTTCCTTAAAATATTCCCTTCTCTCGCTGTGCCCCACAATGCAATATTGAATACCTAAGGATTGCAGTATCTCCGCAGACACTTCCCCGGTAAAGGCTCCGGATTTTTTATTGAAACAATTCTGGGCAGCGACGGCATAATTTTTTCTGCCGGACAATTTACTGTCAGCCATGGCAAGATAAGGAAACGGAACGGCGAAGATGGCCAGTTGGTGGGGTTGCAGGGAAATTTCAGCCTTAATAATATCGTCCAGCAGNNCCTCATAGGTTTTATTCATTTTCCAGTTAGCGGCGGCAATTTGCTTTCTCATTCAAAATTTGATTAAGATTGGTTAAAAATATATTTCAAGGTCTGGATTTCCCTGTCGGAAAGGGATTGATTTTTCATTTTTTTCCAAATGGCAATATCCCTTAGGGCATTTTCGATTTTGTACTTCGGGGATCCCCGATACCCCCAACTGAAGCTGGGAATATAGGCAGGGGTCAATCCTTCTCCAAAAATATTGCAGCAGACTCCTGTCACGGTCCCTGTATTAAATGCAGTATTAATCGCAGACTTTGAATAATCTCCCATAAATAAACCACATTTGACACCCGCTGCGAGAAACATTTTTTTTGATTCACTCCAGACTTTTACTTCTCCTGCATTGTTTTTTAGATTGGAATTCGAGGTTCCCGCACCGAGATTACACCNNGCTACACCATTCTCCGATAACCGAATCCCCCAGATAACCTTCATGCGCCTTGTTGGAATAACCAAAGATCAATGAATTTTTTATTTCGCCTCCAACTATACAGAATGGTCCAATGGTGGTGCCTCCATATATAACAGCTCCCATCTTGACTACCGCACCCTCACACAATGCAAAAGGTCCGCGGATCATAGCTCCTTCCATTATTTGCGTATTCCTGCCAATATATATCGGGCCGGCTGATGCATTCAATATGGTAAATTCAACGCGGGCACCCTCTTCCATAAAAATATTCCCGGACTCGGTAACCCTGTTGGTTGCGGAAAGAGGTTGCGAAATTCTATGTCTTGTAAGCAATTCAAAATCATTTGAGATCTCCTCTGCGTTGGATTGAACGATATGCCAGGGATACCTAATTTTTTTTCTATGATTTTTTACCAGTGTTTCTAGATTATTCAAGTTTTTCTTTTCAATGGCCTCAACGAGGGAAACGGTTGGTACGAGGTTTGCCGGAATGGAAGGAGTAGAAGCCTTTTCCTCAGGGTCTGGTCTTGTTGAATATTGAAACAATCTTTCCCATTTCTCCCGAATGGTAAGAATTCCGACCCGGATGTCAGCTGCAGAACGGGTAAGGGTAAAAGGAAAAAGATCGTCAGGGATTAAATCGTCCTCCAGTACAATTGAATTCATTCGCTAAAACTACATTATTTTTTTACTTGGATATTTCAGCCTTTTTGGAATCGTTTCGGGATGGGCGGGCCTAAGGATAAAATAAAAANNCAGGTATTTTGTTCCGCATCTATTTGCAGAACTTCTGGATTATTTTGTTTTTTTCTCGTATCGTTTTTTGAACTTGTCTATGCGTCCCGCAGTATCAACCAGCATATTCTTTCCAGTAAAAAAAGGATGGGAGGTATTGGATATTTCAAGTTTGATAAGGGGGTAATCTTTACCATCTTCCCACTTTACAGTTTCCCTGGAAGCAGCCGTGGAACGGCTTAAAAATGAATAGCCATTGCTCATATCCTTAAAAACAACAAAACGGTAGTTTTCCGGATGAATTCCTTTTTTCATAACTATCTGTATTTAAATGTTATACGGGTTTTGCCGTGGCTTGATTTTTTGGAATCGCAAAGTTAACTTTTAAAATGTTCTGGGCAAAACATTTTATGCTTTTTGTCGCAGGTCAGGCCATCCTAAATAATCCCCGGGTTTACCTTGCTTTGCTAACTTTTCATATTGACATGCTGCAAGGCAAGTCCCAGCCCCCAGCCTTTACTGGCCTGAATCACCTGCTGTAAATCGTCTATTTTTTTACCGGTCACCCTGATCATATCATCCATTATGGCTGCCTGCACTTTCAATCCGCTTTCCTTGATATGCTTTACAATTTTTTTTGCATCTTCCTGTTTGATACCGTTTCTGACATCCACTTCCTTTTTTACAATTTTGCCGCTTGGGTAAGTCTCCTTGGTCAGATCATAAATTTCAGCAGCCAGTCCCTGCTTCATGGTTTTACTGATGAGCACATCAATAATTTGTTTCATCTGCATATCACTATCGGCTTCAAGCTGGAGCTTGAAATCCTTTTTGTTGAG
>PLCH01000601.1 GCA_003135585.1 Chitinophagaceae bacterium | reverse complement strand
GCTCCGATCAGGAGACCTTCCACGCCGGCACGGTTAGCAAGTGTCTGCGGATTGAGGCCGCCGATTGGGGGCTTATTCAGGAAATTTTTTCCGCAGGCAAATAAAAGTGCGAGGAGCACCAGAGTACCCGGGACAATTAATTTGAAATTGACTTTTGATTTCATATAGCTTTATTTTTTTCGAAACAATTTAATTTAAGGATCTCTTCCTGTTTATTTTTTAGAACCCAAGGCTTAGGCCGACTATAAATGACCGTTGATTGCTTGGATAAATTCCATAGTCAATTCCATATGCGCTACTGGAGTTTCCACCAACGTTATTCGCATTTGGTACTTCCGGATCCAAACCCGTGTATTTGGTCATGGTGAACAGGTTGGTAATCTGGCCATATATCCTGAACCTGTCTATCCCAACCCGTTTCAAAGGTGATGTCGGAATAGAATATCCAATGATCAGAGACTTACACTTCAGGAAAGAACCATTCTCTATATAGAACGAATTGGGAGTAGTATTGGTACTGAATGTGGAAGCATTTTCCAGAATAGGTGCCTTGGGATTCAGGTTAGTCGGTGTCCAGCTGTTATACAGGAGGTTCTGGCTCTTGTTACCCTGGAAGGAAGCCCAGAAATCAGTCCAGTAACGAACATAATTCAGGATATCGTTGCCCTGAGAACCATAGAATATCATGGTAAAGTCAAAATTCTTAAAGCTTGCATTCAAATTAATACCATACGTAAATTTAGGATTTGGGTTGCCTAAAAATGTACGGTCTGCTGCTGTAATTTTCCCATCCCCGTCTATGTCGGCATATTTAAACCTACCCGGCGCTGCATCGGTCTGGGTTGGTGATTTGGCCACATCTGCTGCATCTTTAAAATATCCTATTATCTTGTATCCAAAGAAAGCTGCGACCGGATGACCAACCTGATTACGGGTAAGATTGCCTATACGGCTGCCCCCCCCTTCGAAATAACCGCCTGTTCCCGGAATGCTAACCACAAGTGTATTATAAGTGGTGATGTTGGCTGAGATATTGAATTTGAAATCCCGGCCTGCTCTCCCGTGAAATGCAGCATTGATATCCCAACCCTTGCTGGTAATATCACCAATATTTACGTATGGTGCTCCTGCACCGCCCAGACCAATAGCGCCGGCTTGGTCAGGGAACAATAATCCTGTCGTTTTCTTTTGATAATATTCGACGGTAAGATCGAATTTATTGTTTATGAAAGTGGCATCCACGCCCACATTGGTGAGTTTATCCTGCTCCCAACTGGTGCTAGCATTTCCGATGGTGGCAGGC
Organism: Chitinophagaceae bacterium; assembly: GCA_003135585.1. Classification (GTDB taxonomy): domain Bacteria; phylum Bacteroidota; class Bacteroidia; order Chitinophagales; family Chitinophagaceae; genus Puia. Next base: position 1,909 of record PLCH01000601.1, on the reverse strand, counting down.
GCAAAACCCTGCACAATATTGGTGGGGCTTCCCGTAATTGAATAAAATGTGCTGCCAAAGCCTGAACCATATTGGGTGAAGGCATTACCTCCCGGAACATTGTTTTTGTTACCCAAAATTCCATAACTCCCCCTAAGTTTCAGAAAATTCATCCAGGTAACACTTTTCAANNCTGCTGATCCGGCCGGAAAAACTCCGTAACGCTTATTTGGACCAAAAGCGGAATATCCATCCCGGCGGATGGTACCGCTCAACAAGTATTTATCCATGAAGCCATAGTCTAATCTGCCAAATATGGAATTTAATCCGCTCTGGTATGCGTAGCTATAATTGGTTGGAGTTCCAGCGCCACCACCTAAAGTCCAATAATTTGGATCGGTGGTAAAATATGTCAGGCTGGTTCCACCCACACCCCTTCCGTATTGGTACACATTTTCTACACCTCCAAACAATTTGATAGAGTGCTTTTCAGCAAAGACATTACTATAGGTAAGGGAATTCGTCCAGGTCCAGTTGGTATTGTAATAGGCATTTTCTGAAAATCCGTTACTGGAATTATTTTCAGCATTTTCATAGGTCCTGTAACCGAAATTATAAAAATACCCGTTGTCCATCGTTCCTCCGAAACTTGTACGGGCTGTAAAATGTTTTAAAATATCCAGCTCAGCCCAAACATTGCCCACCATATCCCAAACATAAGCCTTGTTATTATTCAGCCTGTTCTGATCAGCATAAGGGCTGGATGAGTTTCCAAGCTCAGGTCCTCCCGAACCTCCATAATTGCCTTTTATGTCAAACTGGGGAATGATCGGTTGCTCCCTGTAGGTGGTTGCAATTACGCCTTCATTGATATTTCCTGAACCAGTAACTCCGGCATTATTGTTGACGTTTGGATTCTCCTTGTAAAATAAATAGGCATTTTCACCAATCCTAAAATTATGCGCGAGGTTAAACGTGGTATTTATCCTGACATCGTATCTTTTAAGGTAAGTACTGATAAGCGTGCCCTGTTGGTCGAAATAACCAACAGAAAATAAATAACTGGATTTGTCGCTGCCGCCACTTGCTGATACATTATGGCTCTGGATCAAGGCCGGCTTGAAAACCGTATGAAACCAGTCTGTTCCTGCTTTATTTGCCCTTTCTATATGATAGATTGGTCCTTTTGTATAATCAATGTTATACAAGTTGGGATTTACTGAGGAATCTCCTTCTTTCGCCCCACCCGGAAAAATATAATCCGGAAGAACAGGATTGGCTCCATTACCATATTGGGTTGAAAAAGGGTTACCATTGGTCAGCTGATTTGAATTCCTGTCCGCAGTCCAGAGTGCATTGGCAAGCTCCTGGGCATTCAGTAAATGAAAAACATTTCCGGACAATGGCCTTTGGGTCCCATAATAGCCATCATAGCTTATCATCGACCGGCCGTTTTTTCCTTTTTTGGTTGTTACTACTATTACACCATTTGCCCCGCGAACTCCATATATTGAGGCGGCACCCGCATCTTTCAATACCTGTATGGATTCTATATCATTTGGATTGATATCATGGAGGGAACCGGCGACCCCGTCTATCATAACCAGTGGAGTATTATCCCCAAAAGTTGTAATGCCGCGAATAACGATATCGCTCTGGCCTCCTGGCGACCCGGTTGTGATAACGTTGACTCCAGCCGCCTGTCCCTGCAGCATCGCATCGGGATTGCCCGACGGAACCGCTTTCATATTTTTCATGTCCACAATGGCGACTGAACCGGTGATATCCTTTTTCCTTTGTGCTGTGTAACCAGTTACTACCACATCGTTCAGGGAAGTAGTGGAGGTGGCCAGACCGACCTCGCCGATGTTTTGTCTACCTGAAACCGGCACTTGCAAAGCTTCAAATCCGACAACAGTAATTACCAACA
>PLCH01000142.1 GCA_003135585.1 Chitinophagaceae bacterium | reverse complement strand
CCGCAACGAGGCTCTGCACGATGGCTGCAAAACTAAAGGTGGAGATAACCAGGATTACAAGGACCACCCCGGTCAGCAACCACTTTTTCCAGCCTTTTCGGTAAGTAGGAAAAGTATAGTCACCGATTTCCTGCCTGATAAAAAATATAATCCAGCAAAATAAAAGGGCATTGATGAGAAGGTCACCCAAAGAGCTTAGGACAAAGCTGGAACTGTAAATCGTGGGGTCAAACAATTCATACTGTCTCAAACGAAGCAGGGACGGGAAAAAATAAAGAATGGCCCTGAGTATTAATACTGCTGATATTAAAAAAAGAATACCGGTAACCCTTCCAAAATTTTCGGCAATGGAATGGGCTATATTGTGGACGACCACCAAAAGCAGCAATACNNACCCAAAAATGGTTTTTACCGGAAATTCGGTTGTTTCCAAAGTGATGCGCACTTTATTTTCAGCTGAGGGGAAGTCAACAAATTCCGGGTTCAATTGGTCCGAGGAGATATAGTATTGCCAGCGGATAGGGATAAGAGCGATCAGCAAGATAGAAGTATTATTCTCTGAGGGTATTGTTTTTTTTATATATTCATATTGCCCATTGCTAAGGTGCACGAAATAATTTCCGTCTGCCCAGCTTATAAGGCTGTCGGGGGCCACAGATCTCTGATCACTCCAGAATTTCAGATCATATGTCCCGCCAGGGTTTTTTATATAGAGGGAAAGGCCATATTTTTTTTCCACCTCTTCATCTAATTCCGATCTCGTATAATCCTGCAGAAGCAGTTTGTTGATCAGGGCGGAATCCTTTGTCTGGCGGATAAAATCTGTTTCCCTTTGCTGTAAAAAAGATTGGATATTTTTAGTGAGGAGTTTGTTGGAAGTATTGCTGACCAGGTAAAAGTTTATCAGAAACCCTAAACCTAATAAGCCAGTCGCTCCCAGTAAAAGGTAGATGTTCTTGCGTAAAAAATTTTTTAAAAAAGAATTCAATCCTGCAATTTTTGCTTTTTTATGGATTCCCAGATAGTGTCCATTTCCTCCAGGTTCATTTCAGACAAGGTTTTACCCTTTGATAGTGCAGCGTGCTCCATGAGAGTAAATCGCTCAATAAACTTCTTATTGGTTTTCTCCAATGCGTTTTCGGGATCCAGGTGCAAAAATCGTGCATAATTAACTAAAGAAAAANNAAACTGCCTCCTGCAACTCCTTCACTTCCTCCTCCACTTTATCCCAGACCTGGCCTGCTTTTTCCCATTCAAACCCGACCTGCCTGGCCTTTTCTTGTAGCCTCAGGGCTTTTATAATGGCAGGAAGGGATAAGGGAACCCCGCTTAACACAGACTGTTTTCCTTCCAGCAATTTCAATGTTTCCCAATTTTTTTTAACATCTTCTTCATTCTTGACCNNACAAATTCCCTGAATGACTTCCTCCAATGTAAACCGATTTTGTTCCTTTCCAATCCTGGCATAGAAGATTACATGCAAAAGTAAATCCCCTAACTCTTCCTTTATTCCTTCCCAGTCATCGGTTGTTATAGCGTCTGCCAATTCATACAGTTCCTCAATCGTCAACGGACGCAGGGTCTGAATAGTCTGCTTTTTATCCCAGGGGCATTTTTCCCTGAGTTCATCAAGAATCTGAACCAGCCGGGCAAAAGCATCTTTTAAGGATTGTTGGGGCATAAAAATGGATTATATCTGGAATACGGAAATAATAAAAAAGAAAGTAAATAAAAAAATGATGCAAAAAAATGCAAAGAAATTAAGGATCATGAATTTCAGGAAAGTTTTCCCTNNTCGTAATAGATGCCATATATTATTAACGAAAATTCTATAAAATTGAGCCATCCGGATTCTATCTTTTCATTGATTTTAATTATTAGAAAATATACCAGGAGCAGGAGGAAAGTGAAGATGTATAAGTGAGTCAGGAAAATACCATGGTCAACATAGTAAAACTGTTTATGCCTTACGTATAGTAGTTTTAGAATTAGCCCGTATAGGGGCAGGGTTACAAATAACAGGTAGGGGAATGTATGCATTAAATGATCAACCAGGTCGCTTGCGAGCCGCCTGTTATCGCCTGCATATTTACTTTTCAGTTCTATTAATTTCAAAGTAATCGTGCGGGTGAACCATCCATCTCTTTCTTTTGCAGGCAACAGCCGCTGTGCCGAATCATATTCCAGCTTCGATTTGTAATTTTTCCTGAAAGTTATGCCCGTCCTCCATCCTTTTTTCTGGCTGTCCGCCACAATCGGGATCCTACTCGAGGATCCCCGCTCAGTGTATCCAAATACTTCCTCGATGGCCGAGGAATCCGCTTTTGTTTTCGCATCTTTTAAGGCCTCCACTTTTGCTTTTTGTATAGCCTTTGCCTTGTCTGCATTGGAACTCAACTTGAACTCATTCAGGCGGAAAAGGGAAAAAAACACAAGAAAGAAAAAGGCCGAAGTAAATACATACATCCGAATCGGATGCAGATAACTTGCTGTCCTGCCAAGGATGTATTCACGGGAAAGAAAGCCTGGCTTTTGAATCAGGTATTTTGTGGTATTGAAAAAACTCCCGTCAAAATGCGTTATATCATTTAAGAAATGGGTAACCAGGTGCCATACGGTTTCTTTGGGTTCAAGATTCTCTTGCCCGCAGATATGGCAAAACCTTCCAACCAGGTTGGTATGGCAATTCAGACAAAGTTTCTCTTTTCTTTCCTTTGAATGGGACACAATTCAAAATTTCCTTTAAAAATAAGCAACATACCCCCAAATACCATTTTCAGCCAAAAATAGATGCCCTGTATCATAACAGGCCGCATATTCTCCAGCTATCAGCGGAAGAACATATTAAATAACCTATTTTTTCGTTTTAGTCCTGAACTTTAATTTTGCTGCTACCTAAAAACAAAAAATGAAGGAATTGATCGGATTGCTGTCCACACTCATAATTATCGGTTCGTCTGCTTCAGCCCAGTTTTATTACAAAGACATCCTCATAACAAGGCAAACCATCGAAAAATGGAAGAGTTATAAAGAAAATTCCGTGAGATCGGTTAAATTGACCAGTTATGAAGGCAATGGAAAGCCAACAGAGGGATTCTCGGCTGAGCAGACAGTGGCAAAGGATTATTCAGAAATAGTAACATCCACCCAGTCTGCAGAGAGCCCTCCCACCCATCTGATTGGCTTTTACGACCCAAACGGGCTGCTTATAAAAACAGTGGATACCAGTGATACCTATCAAAGCACCACCGAATTCGGATACGACCCGCAAAGGAACCCGCTTACCATAACCAACAACTCCCTTGAAACAGATAATCATATAAATGAGACAGAACAACATATCTGGAAATATGACGCAGCAGGCAAACCGGTCTCGATGCTAAAAATAAAAAATGGGACGGATACCAGCTTTATCCAATTCCTAAGTGATGAAAAGGGAAATATAGCCGAGGAGAGGGCTACCCATAACAAACTGGAATTGCCGGTAATTTATTATTATTATAACCCTGAAAATCGATTAACCGATATTGTTAAGTTCAATTCAAAAGCCCATCGGCTGCTACCGGATTTTATTTTTGAATATGACAAGGAAGGGCATCTAAGCTCCATGCTCTATGTTCAGGAAGGCAGCAACGATTACCAAAAATGGTATTACGAGTACAATGAAAAAGGATTAAAAAGAAAGGATACTTGCTTTAATAAAAAAAAGGAATTGTTGGGAAAAATAGAATATGAATATAGTTACGCCAGATAATATTTCGCATGCACTCCATAATTATTGAATGGATACCCCGGCTGTTGAAAGGATATGCATACTC
>PLCH01000329.1 GCA_003135585.1 Chitinophagaceae bacterium | reverse complement strand
CTACCAAATTGAGAATGCCCTTATACCACAAAGTTTTTGGGAGAATTGTCTGCATCCTGATGATAAAGTCAGAATATTAGCAGGGTTGAATAAAATTATTACCGAAGGAACTGACTGTGTTTGGGAAGATGAATATAGGTTTAAGAAGGCCGATGGGGACTACGCCTATGTTCACGATCGCGGGAATATGATTTTTGATGAGGACGGGGTGGCTTCCAGGATGATCGGCGCTACCCAGGATATCACAGCCAGGCGATTAACAGAAACCCAATTGCTGGAAAGTGAGAAAAAATTATCACTGATTGCCAGGCAAACAGTAAATGCCGTGATTATTACTGATTCCGAACAAAAAATTACCTGGGTCAATAGTGCTTTTACAAAGATTACGGAATATGAATCCGAAGAAGTTATAGGCAGGAAGCCAGGAAGTTTTCTGCAGGGGAAAGAGACGGATCCTGCAACCGTCCAATATTTAAGGGAAAAAATAAAGGCCAAGGAGCCTTTTGATTGCGAGATTATTAATTACAGTAAATCAGGCCGGAAGTATTGGATGCATATCCAGGGTCAACCTTTATTGGATGAAAATGGAATTTTTCAGCGGTATTTTGCCATGGAAACAGATATCACCGAAAAGATTCTGCTGGAAAGAAAATTAGTTCAGGAAAGACTAACCAGGCAAACAGAAATCACGAACGCAGTGCTGACGGCACAGGAGAAGGAAAGGGGAGATATCGGAAAAGAACTGCATGATAACCTGAACCAGATCCTGGGCGCTGCTAAGCTGTATGTAGAAATGGCAAGAACAGATGAAGAGAACAGGCAAATGTGTCTTGACAAATCCTCCGGTTATATATTACAGGTCATTGATGAGATCAGGAAGATTTCTAAAACCCTGGCATCGCCAGGTATGCCCGTTATGGGCCTGTCCAGAAGCATAAAAATTTTATTGGACGACACGATCATAATCCATCCTATAAAGATTGAATTTCATGAGAAAGTCTTTGATGAAGACAAATTGAATAAAAAACTGCAACTTGATATTTTTAGAATTGTACAGGAACAATTGAATAACATTCTAAAACATTCAAAAGCTACCCACGCTACGATTAATTTAACCACGGAGAGTGACGAAATCAATTTGAATATTTCGGATAATGGTGAAGGTTGTGACATCTTACAGAAAAATAGGGGAGTGGGCATTTTAAATATTAAAAGCCGGGCTGAATTATACAACGGAAGGGTTACAATTATATCAAAACCCGGGGAAGGGTATGAATTAAATGTGGTCTTGCCTTTGACCGGCCGTATTTGAAATATATTGGAGCAACATACAGGAACATAAAGCAATTAAATTCGCGGATAGCCGGTAAATAGGGGATTTATACTAACCAACCCATTATTAGAAATAGTCTATTGTTTATCTCATTGAAATAAGTCTCTTAACATATTTTCTCCCTCAAAACTTTATCTGGATTATCAGAGGCAAGGATCGAAGGTTTATTAACCTTGGTTCACACTGGCCGTGAAATACTCGTCCCGGGTTTTGTTTCAAAAAGAACTGAATCGATCACTCGATTTCCCACGTCGAGTCTATCGTTAAAAAACTACAGAAATCAGACGTCTTTTCGAATGAAATATGTGAATAGTATAAGGAATATATAGAAATATGTAACATTTATAGTGGCAAAAGAATGCAACTTTATGTTACTCATTATTTTAAGCTACCTCACCAGACTAAAACTTCAAAAATGGACCCGCACTTAACTACCCGACAGGCTAAGAAAGTACTTAGCTATCCGCCATCAGAAAATTTGTTCAATTCTTTGATTCCGCCAAATACGCCACAAGAACAGCCACGCCAGTATGTAGCTGCTCTTGCTCACGAAGTCCGAAATCCATTGTCAAATATCAATCTGGCAGTTGAAATGATGAAATCCATCAGCATAGATGAAGATCAGAAAATATACCTTGACATAATTCTGCGTGGCTCAGGGCGGATCAATGATTTAATAACCGATCTTCTTTTATCATTCGAGGAAAAAGAAATGAAGGCGGAAAAACATTCTATTTACCAATTGATAGAAGAGGTGCTTGCAGCGACCAAAGACAGGATTATGCTAAAAAACATTTCAGTTAGAAAGGATTATACTACCGTTGACTGTAAAATATTGGTGAATAAGCAGAAAATGAAAATCGCTTTAACAAATATTATTATTAATGCTATAGATGCCATGCCTACCGAAAATGGGAAATTGAGATTGGTTACAAAATCAATTAATGGTAAATGTATCGTTGAAATCGAAGACAATGGCATCGGCATTAATAAAGAAAATTTGAAGAATATATTTAAGCCTTATTTCACTAACAAGCTTGGTGGAATGGGCCTGGGATTATCAACCACCCTGGATATTCTTGTTTCAAATCATGCCAGGGTAGATGTACAATCGGAGGAAGGAAAAGGAACTCGCTTCATTCTTTCATTTGATGGGATTCAACAATCGGAAGATTTGTTTTTATGATAGGTTTGTTTCAAATACACATAAACTCTTTCAATAAGTAAAAAATGGGGCAATATTTTAAAGGCAAAACAGCGTTGGTAACGGGTGCTGCATATGGAATCGGGGCTGCCACCGCCCTTCTTTATTCTGCCCACGGTGCAAAAGTAATTGTATCTGACAGCGCTGTAGAAGCCGGTAAGGAAACAGTCGCTAAAATAAAAAGTAGAAATGGAGAAGCAACTTTTATCAAGACGGATGTGAGCAGCTCCGCAGAATGTGAGCAACTGGTCAAAAGGGCAGTGGAGACTTACGGTAGCATCGATATTGCTTTTAATAATGCTACTATTCTTGAAGAATCTAGAAGCACGGGGGTCAAGAAGATCCTGGATTTTAATAATGTCGTGGATGCTAACATGAATGGACTATTTTATTGTATGAAATATGAAATCGAGGCCATGCAAAAGCTGGATGGAGGTGTTATTGTAAATATGACTTCCGTATTGGGAGCTTTGGACTTCGGATCCCACAACCCGTATCCTGATGCGAAATATGGGATCCTGGAAATAGGGCAAAATACGCCCAGGGAATATTCTGATAAAAAGATCCGGATTAATGCTGTTACACCGGCTTATATTAAAACAGCCCTGATTNNGATCACAGGTAAGATTTTCGCCTATGGGAAGGCTAATGAAGACGGAAAAGGTAGCTGGTCTGATTGTATGGCTGAGTTCAGATGAGGCCCCCTTTGCAACTGATATTTAATTCGTTGGATTAAAAGCAACCTTTTTATCAATGAAAAATGAATCAATTGTGAATGAGCTTTCTTTTCATACGCCGGATAGATTGCTGGATGCGCCTCTGCTCATATTTGATTTGCATGAGGTCGTTGAAAAGATTAAACAGGAGGCAGCCTGGAAAATGGGAGAACGCAATGCCATTACCCTTCTGAAGAGCCCATCTATGCGGGTTGTGCTTATTGCGTTGCACAAGGAAACGGAAATTAATTTCCACCAATCAGGTAACGTAATAAGCGTTCAAATAATTGAAGGCAAAGTAAATTTCCAATCCCNNCAATTGAAGAATCCGTAATCCTTTTAACCGTTACCTTATGTCCTGAGAAGACTGTTTAAATCAAGTTAACTCATCAAAGATTCCTTCAAATTCACGTCTTGGTTTAATACGTCACGACTTCGGCCTTTTTAGGCAATTCCTTTAAACTGACCAAAAGCTTCCTTGCCACCTCCTTGGCGGATGCTGAATTTTGACCAGTAACTATATTGCGGTCTATAACCACATAGCTGACAAAATCCTGACTCTTTGTATAGGAAGCCCCAAGTGAGACGAGCGCTGATTCCAGCAAAAAAGGTACGACATCTGTCAATCCTGACACCCCCTCTTCGCTGTTACTGAACGCGGTTAGCCGTCTGCCTTTTACCAAAGGCTCACCCAACTTATTTTCCAGGGGCACCAACCCAGCCACACCATGCGAAACGGCGCCAATGAGCCTATCCAGCCGGTTAAAATCTTCCAGTAATTGCTTTAAGGGTCGGTTATCGCAAAAGTCCCACATTGGACCATGACCTCCTGGAAGAAATACAAGATCAAAATCTTCCGCTTTTTGTGTGTCTAATATGAAAGAATTCTCCATCAAAGTTATTGTTTCCGGATCTTTCAGGAGACGTCTTGTGGTTGAGTTTGACACAATGATGGATTCACTTTTTGGGTCCAAGGGCACTAGGCCGCCCCCAGGAGAAGCAAGAGTAAGGATTGCGCCCGCATCCTTGAATATATAATACGGAACCGCTATTTCTTCCAGCCAAAGACCTGTCTTGCGATTGGTGTTACCCATTTGCCCGTGAGAGGTAGCAATGATTAATATCTTTATAGGTGCCATTTTTAGGTTGATTGTTTTTATTAGGGTTATTCTCTTAAATCGAAGGTCGTCCTACAAATGCGAAGTTCAGCTTCCCTGGGGAGAAAAATGTTATACAACTATCGAAATAAGTTATATCATTCACACATCTAAGGTCAAGGAGCTATTTTTATCTACATTCGGCATGAAATGAGAATTAGTCCGGCCGGGTTGTTTTTTATGCAGTTTATATTGAGACCTGTGGAAATTTTCCTAAGTATTTGAACTTTTGATTTTTCGATTCTCTTATTTTATTTTTTTCGACCTTTATCGAATAATTTATCAATAACATGCAGCATCCTTCTTTGCCCACTCCATTGGATAATTTTTGGAATCTTAAAAAAGAGGATGCCTTTACTAATCTTACCTGTTCGGAAAATGGGTTGACAAAAGCCGAAGCAAATCTACGTCTGAATCATTATGGCTTTAATACTTTCAAGGCCCGTTCCCGCTCATCTTCCGTCCTTCTTTATCTTAAGCAGTTTAAAAGTCCCATCACCCTATTGCTTATTGCTGCTGCTTTGCTATCAATGGGACTTGGAGATTTTACAGATGCCATCATTATACTGGTTATTATTTTAATTAGCAGTTTTCTTGGCTTCTGGCAGGAAATAGGGGCAGCCAATGCAATAGATGAATTAATAAAAATGGTGCAGATAAAATGCCGTATAGTCAGGGAGGGAAAGGAGAGTGAGTTGCCTGTTGAAGATGTAGTTCCCGGCGACATTATTATTTTATCAGCTGGTGATGTAGTACCAGCAGATAGTTTATTGTTAGATTCCAAAGAACTATTTATAGATGAAGCAGCTTTTACCGGCGAAACCTTTCCGGTGGAAAAAAATCCGGGAGTAATACCCTCGAATGCGCCCCTTGCTAAAAGAAGCAATTCCCTTTTTATGGGGTCACATGTAATCAGTGGAAGGGCAAAGGCCTTGGTCATTAGAACAGGTAAAGAAACTGAATTCGGTAAAATATCTGACAGATTAAGAATCAAGACCCCGGAAACTGATTTTGAAAAAGGGATACGTCGTTTTGGATATATGCTTATGGAGATTACTTTATTACTTGTAATCATCATTTTTGCGATTAATATATTATTGCATAAACCCGCTTTGGATTCCTTTTTATTTTCTCTTGCACTGGCAGTAGGTCTCACACCCCAATTATTGCCAGCAATTATTACAGTAAACCTCTCGGTTGGGGCAAGAGTCATGGCTAGGCAGCAGGTAATTGTTAAACGTCTCTCTTCAATTGAGAATTTTGGCAGTATGAATATTCTTTGTTCCGATAAGACTGGGACCATTACTGAGGGAAAAGTAACGCTCAAGGATGCCTTGGATATTGAAGGCAATCATTCAGACAGAACGCTTCAATTTGCATGGTTAAACGCTTCCATGCAGCTGGGTTTTAATAACCCGATTGATGAAGCGATTCGTTCCAGCTATCATGGCAATGCAGAGGGTTTCGTTGTTCAGTCAGAAATACCTTATGACTTTATCAGGAAAAGACTCACCATCCAGGTCAAGAGGGGAAATGAAGATTTTGCCATCACAAAAGGCGCGTTAAAAGCCATTGTTGAAATTTGCGACATGGCTGAAACTGCGGGCGGCCAGGTGATTCCAATGAAAGATAAACTCGGTGAAATCAATGATAAATATGCCAAATTGAGCTCAGCAGGCTATCGGGTATTGGGCATTGCGTATAAGAATGGAAATCTGGAAAAAGATTTTACCCGGGATGATGAAAAGGATATGATCTTTCTGGGTTTTATTACCTTGTTTGATCCACCCAAAAAGAATGTTCAGCAAACTCTTCACAACCTTCAGAATTTAGGTGTCGAACTCAAATTAATCACAGGTGATAACGCCCTTGTAGCTGATAATCTAGCAAAGCAAATAGGAATTGAAAAGCCTGTCATACTTACTGGAAAAGAAATGAGTAAGATGAGTGACAGAGCTATGTTCCAGCAGGCCATCGGCACAAATATTTTTGCCGAAGTGGAACCTAATCAAAAAGAGAGGATCATTTTGTTTTTGAAAAAGTCAGGGAATGTTGTCGGATTTATGGGGGATGGCATAAATGATGCCCCTGCACTTCATGCCGCTGACGTGGGCATTTCTGTGGATTCTGCCGTTGACGTGGCCAAAGAAGCGGCAGACATTGTTTTATTGAATCCTGACCTGAATGTACTGGTAGCGGGTATTGTTGCCGGACGCAAGACTTTTGCCAATACCATGAAATATATTTTTATGGCGACCAGTGCCAACTTCGGAAANNGCGGGGGCTTCTTTGTTCTTGCCTTTTCTTCCCTTGCTTCCAAAACAAATATTACTTACCAATTTATTGACAGATTTTCCGGAAATGACGATTGCAACTGACCGGGTTGACGAAATTGCTGTTGATAAGCCCCATCGCTGGAATATTCGGTTCATCCAACGCTTCATGATAGTCTTTGGGTTATTAAGTTCTGTTTATGATTATCTCACTTTTGGGGTATTGCTATTTTTAATGAAGGCGAACGAAAAAGTTTTTCAAACTGGCTGGTTTGTTGAATCAGTTGTTTCTGCAACTTTGATCGTGCTCGTGGTAAGAACCAGATTACCTTTCTTTAAAAGTTTACCGGGTAAGTATTTAAGTATAGCAACCAGCCTTATTGTATTGGTTGTGCTGGCGATTCCATTTATGCCATTCGCAGCTTTATTTGGATTTGTACGTTTGCCCCTTGTCTTTTACGGCTGGATGCTGCTTATTGT
>PLCH01000123.1 GCA_003135585.1 Chitinophagaceae bacterium | reverse complement strand
GAATCCAACAGCAGGTTGATAGCAGGCTTAAGTTCTTCTCCGATCCAGCTGCGCGTATTTGCATTCACCCCAAATCCGTCGATGCGCTGGAATTTTTTAGCCCCATCTATTTGCAGGCTACTGTTGTACAGGGTATCGGGCCCTTGGCCACAGGCAACAAACGGAAAAGAATACCCGTTAAAAACAATAAGCATCAATACAAATATTTTTTTCATCGGCACACATTTAATGATAGTTATCCCCAAGGTTTATACAATACTGCATGATCCCTTTTAATTATTAGGTTTCTGTTTCAGGTTTTTATCTATATCCAACTGGTTTTTCGGTATTGTCCAGAGATGGTTTTTCGCTTCACATAAATCCCTTTGTCCGCCACCAACCTTTCAGGAAACTATTATTTTTTTGCAAATGAATGGGTACAAAAAGAGCGAAAGGCATCTGCAATAATAATTTCTATTGCCAATGCCAGGAGGTCTGTAAAGGTGAAATCATGCCATCAGTTATTGTAGGATGTTGTGATTTTCAAATTTACAGTTCTATAACTACTTGCCCTTAACCAATTTTGCCCTTTCTTTAACCAATGTTTGATAATAGGATTGTCCATTGTTTTTTATTTGGGGGGAAGGCCGGATCCAAATCCACCATCGACCAAAATTGCTGCGCCGGTAATGAATGAAGCGTCTTCGCTGGCAAGAAAAACTGCAACGTTTCCAACCTCTTCTGGTTTTCCAATACGCCACAGGGCATGCAGTTTTCCAGCTTCCTCACGGGCACGAACAGGGTCTGCCTGACTTTGAAAATATCCTTCAGCAAGGCCAGCATCAATATATCCCGGACAAATACAATTTACACGGATACCCTGGTGGCCATGATCGATTGCCATAGCCTTCGTCAGGCCAATGATGGCAGCCTTGGTTGCACAATAACCGGCACAGCTTGGTTCCACAAAAAAACCATTTACCGAAGACATATTTACAATGCTGCCTTTTGTATTGCGCAGGAGTGGCAAAAAATATTTTGAACATAAAAAAACTCCACCCAGGTTGATGGACAATTGTAGGTTCCATTCTNNTCGTATCCTCAACCGTTTTATTTACCTGGATTGCCGCATTATTCACGATTGCATGGACGGATGAAAATGATGCCTCTGTAAATACCACCAAATCCTGCACCGATCCCGGGTCTGAAACATCAACCCGGTATGCGGTTGCTTTGCCATTTTCCCGGCCGATAAGCGCTGCTGTTTCCCTGGCGCCATCAAGATTAATATCGGCAACAATAACCTTTGCACCTACTTTGGCAAAAGCTACCGCTGTTGCCCTGCCTATTCCTGAACCCGCTCCTGTTACGACCACGCATTTGTTCTCAAATTTCATGTATACTTTTTTAAAGTGATTTATACTTATCATACACTTCGCGCAATGATTTCCCATTAAGCAATTCCATGCGCGAATGATTTTCATTTTCCACTTTTTCCCAGGCCCTCTGAAATACTTCTGTTTCCGCTGCCTTGGGCACTACTACAATGCCATCAAAATCGGCATATACCAGGTCTCCGGGATGAACGCTGACATCCCCGCAAAGCAAAGGCACATCATATTTGAGAACCAACTTCCGTCCTTTCGAATTCCGGGGACCAATACCGGTATAAAATACAGGGAAGCCCATTTCAATAATTTTCACGCAGTCCCTGATCAGGCCGTCGCACACACAGCCGGCAACGCCTTTCAATTGGCAAACGGCAGACATGAATTCTCCCCATAATGCATTTATTGGAATTAAATCGGTGGAATGCATTACCACATCACCCACATTCAGCGCATTCATAGCCGCAATCTCCACATCATAAGAATTTCCCGGGGCAGGATCAGGAATTTCTACCCAATGTAATGTTCTTGCCCGGCCAATAAAACCACAATTTTCCATATCGGGTAAGAGCGGGCGCAGCCGCTGATGCATGGCCTGATTGCGATATCCCATTTCATCAAGAATATCACAAACAGACGCCACATACAGGTGCTCTTTAATATAAGTAAATAAATCAAGGTCATTTTTAAATTGTATCATCTTGTTGATTTATAAATTGAATTCGTCCCGAAAATAAAACATTATCAACCTGCTACCATATTTGTAAAGTCTCTGATTTGTTCTGACATTTGCGTTTATTCAACTATTACAGCCCCTGCCCTGGACCGTTTAATGGTAACCGCATAGTCGCCATTGGGTAAAGCTTTCATTATATATCCTTCCTGGAGCAGGTCACGACGAAAAGTAATTTTTATCCCATCCACGGTGATTGCTGATGGTTTAAATGAGAGTTTTAGAAATTCAGTTCCGAAATTACCCATTGCATTATATTGAATTTTTCCTGGCTGGTAGGATACATCCTTCAGGATTGTTTCGCTATATAATATATGACATTCTCCCGTCGGCGCCCATTCGGGCACTGCTGCCAGTGCATGATAAAACATCCTGGGTCCCTCTCCGTAACAATCGGACCACCAACTAGTGATGCCTTTGCTCAGGGGGCTTTCAAAAGCCATCCCATTGGAGTCACTGCAATAGGTAACCCAGTTTAAGGCCCGGTATGATTTTTCTTTATAGGCAGTATTGCCACAAAGTGCAAACCATCTCGCACACTCTGCACCATAACGTGCTGTCTGGTAATCCATTTTTGGAAGGAAACTATCCTGCTCCCCTACGATGTTTGCGCCCCATTGGGTTGATGGCTCTCCGCGAGCCGAGCGAAGGACAAAATTTTCTTCTGTCCATTTGATGAGTTTAGGAATATCCCTTTTGTATTCAGGATCAAAATCCGGGTGGTCGAGGAGGTAAAGGGTCATGTTACTAGCACTCATATTGCTTTTGTATGAATGGCTGTTTATATCCGTGTCAGTATGTCCATCCGTCCAATAGCCGGTTTTCATGGGAAACTGAAGGATGAAATTCCTGGCTTTTGTAAGAGCAGATTGATAAGCAGCCACATTTCCCAGTTTTGCACTGATTAAATGATCCAGCAAAGCGTAGCAGCCCAACCAGTTTGCCCCATATTGTGCAGTTACTCTTCCATCACTCATTACTACCCGGTATGGCCAGACAGACTGTGAGGCAGAACCGACCCTCGCGTGAGCGGCCAAAGCATCTGCCACATGAATGGATGCAATTTTATATTTTTCGTTCCCCGTAAACAAAAATAATTTGTAGTATGTGAATCCAATATCACCCGCATGATCCACCTGCACTTCATGAAGAACCAGCCTGTTAGAGTTTGTAAATCCACGGAATAATGTATCACCCGCATTAGTTGTAGTGTAGGGGAAATAGGGCCATGCGAATGTAAAAGGGCTTGTTCCATGATCTATTGTATAATTTACAAATTGAATCATGATATCCATCGGCCGCCTGTCACCGGTATATTGATAATACAAACGGGCAGATTCAAACCAATTCGGAATCTTTTCACCAATGTCATTCATCCAGGTATCCGGAATCATTTTTTGGTCCTTGTAGGCGCAATAAAAGTAATACTGAGGATAATCCGATCGGGGGGGTGGCCCGGGGCAATCCGGAATACCCTTTAAAATAAAATTCCAACGATCCCGGAGAAAGCGATCATAAGCTGATGATTGTGGAGTGATCCATGAAATAATTTTATGCTGCCCATCCAGCAAAACCTTGTGGGTAGCCACCGAATCGGGAAATTCCGTATATCTGTTCGAACCAGTTTGCGCAATAAGAAGGCAATTAAAAAAACACGCAATTATTACAAGTGGATTTCTTTTCATAATTTATTTTCATTCGAATGGATAAACCTTGTGAATTTAAGCCCGGCCCTGCACCTTATTTTGCATTTGTATGAAAGTAAATCGTGCCGAAATTGCCACTGATGGTCTCTCCCTGAGCATCTTTAATGCTAACGGGTAACAAATAATTTTTAGTCGTATCTATCTTTGTTGGGTAGAAATATACCTGCAGGGTATCTAAGCGCTGGCTTGCAGAAATGGTCACGGAAGTGACCGGGAAAGAAAAAACAGAATCTGGAAAAGCATCATATTGATTGGTATTACTTGAATTGTAAGCATTTCGGAGAGCGTCGTTCACACCCATACTAATGGTCAATGCTTTATTCAGTGGATACGGTGAAGCAATATTCAATACGATAGCTGCACTATCAATTGTATCCGTCGGGCCAAAATTCAATTCTGCTCCTCCAAAATTTTCCAGACCTCCTCCATTTTCAGGTAAAATTTCTATAATTGTACCAACTGTACTAAAATCAATAGCCGGTTTGTCTTTCTTACAGGAAGACAGCGAAAGCAGATATAACACCAGCAGATATATATATAGTTTTTTCATACCGATATAATTATTTGGTTTAAGGCATCCAAAATATCTTAGACGTAAGCTGATTGACATTTCCCTGGGCATTTACATTGGCCGCATTATAATGGTATTCACTGGTGGAATACAACAGCCTGTAAGGGATATGAGTAGCCGTTGTTCCCGGATATATAGAAACGGGAAGGTCTGTCGGTATACCCAATCTTCTCCAGTCACTATAAGATTCAAACGGGTCGTAAGCGTTAAGAGCAGCCCATTTTTGTAATATTATAGTGTTGACCTTGTCGGAAGACACGTCAATATTTACCTTGTCGCTTGGCTGGGAATAAAATACCTGGGACGCATTTTGATAATCGGTCACCCCCAGTAAACGGAAGGATTCGGCAACCCCCTCTTTAAATAATGCAGCAGGATCACCCGGAATAAACCCCCGCTGAGCAGCCTCTGCTTGAATGAATAAGCTTTCAAATGCAGGAAGAATGACCGCTTTCATTCCTGGAGACAGGAGTATTCCCGAACCGATACCCGATATGATAGAATTACTCTGTCCCACATCGCTACTGCCAAAAGCACGTCCCTTTATAATGCCTGCCTGATTGGTGTCATAAAATAGCTTGATTCTTTGCGTATCATTGGTAATCGTATAGAAATTTACCGCATAACTGTTCGCCCGTGTGTACTGATTACCGCCAGTTGGAGACCCATCGGTATTATATCCTACATTTTGCCATAAGGGGCTTTGTTGTGCATGAGAAGAATTCGAATACCCCGGGTTTATCGCTGCATCCTCTCCTACACCTAAAAAATCATTTGTTGTCAACCCGGTTAGATTGCCTTGTATATATACTGGGCCTCCCGTCAGCTGGGTCTGTCGCATTAGAATTTTCAATTTCAGACTATGGGCGAATTTTATCCACTGGTCCATATTTCCCTGAAACATCACATCATTTGGACCTGGGTTATTCACCGTTATTGTATTGGCACTTTTAATAATATTCACAGCAGAATCCAGTTTAAGAATGAGGTCCCTATAAATGAATCCCGCACTGTCATACTTTGGAAAACTGTTCGTCGAAATCAAAGCATCGCGGTAAGGCACATTGTTATATAAATCCACTAATCGTTGAAAATGAAAAACCTTCATAATTTTTGCAATCGCCAGGAAATAAGACTCATCTGCTGATACAGACTGATCTTCAATATATTTATAGTTTTCCTGGGTCACATAAGTGCCATCCCAGTTATCTGAGAAAAAATCAGTAGTGAGATTGTAGGAAAGCACAGAAGGAGATTGCTCTCCATAGGTTGCCCAATAGCCCATCCAGCCATTTGCAAAATTTGCATCACCACTTAATACCAGGCTTGCTGACGAAGCCAATGCTGCCGATAATACATAATTGGGTGGCACAAAGGATGGTCGATTTGGGTTTGGACTATTAATATCAAAATCTTTTTTCTTACAGGAACTTATTGATATTATCACAGCCGCAATGATGGTTACCCAAACTATATTTGCTATTTTACGCATGATCTTAATTTTTGGAATTAAACAGTTATTAAAACCTAAACGATAAGGTCGCACTGAAAATTCGGGTTGGCGGGGTTTGATTCACAGAATTTCTTCCAACCGCATTACTCGTATCGTCATTAAATTCCGGGTCGGTCCAAATATTCGTCTTTGGTCTCATCATAATCAGATTCCTTCCGGATAAGGCAAAGCTTATTTCCTGAAAAATCTTCGCTTTTGTGTACCATTTTTTGGGGAAATCATATCTCAGAACAACTTCTCTCAATTTCAAGTACCACCCGCTGGTAATATAATTGGACCCAACATTCAAATAAGAACCTGCCCAAAAATTGTAACCAGCGTCATCGGTTGTTATATTGGTGTTCTTAACGAATTTACCCCCACCTTCATCTATCACAGAATTCGGGAATACAAAACGCTGGCGACCGGTTATGGCTGAGGTCGAACTTATCCCTGTAAAGTCCATGGTCTGGCCTAATGAATTAAAGACTTTATTCCCCCCTCTGTAATCTGCCGTTGCGGTCAACGTGAAATGATTCCAATTTACGCTGGTAGNNATAAGGCTGACCAACCACCGCGTAAGAATTGCCACCAATATTAATCGATTGAAGATCTCCGTTTATAGAAACCACTTTGCTTTGAATATGGGAATAATTTATTCCAACATTCCATGACACTGCTTTGGATTTAATAAGAGTTGCTTTTAATTCCATTTCAAATCCCTTTGTTTGTGTGCTGGCTGCATTAATCAGGGAAGAAGTAAAACCGTGAGAACTGGCAGTATTTGTATACACAATCCCATCCTTTAATTCTTGCTGATAAACATCGGCAACCAATGAAATTCTATTATGAAAGAAAACCAGTTCAACTCCTAATTCGTTTTCCGTTATCAATTCAGGTTTAATATTAGGATTCGCAATATTGGTATTCAAAAGAAACCCACCCAGCCCATTGAATGGAAAGCCCGGCGCAGTTCTGAGCGTTGGATCCGTAGCGTAAGCACCATCAGCGATATTGGAAGAACCACCTCCCAGGGCAGAGGCATTTCCCGTTAAAGAATGAGCAGCCCTTATCTTTAAAAAATTAAGAACACGCTCATTAGAAATGGAGGGGATCATATCACTAAGCACAACAGATCCATCAATATCATAATAAGGGATGTAACGGTTGGCCCTGGATAATCTGGAATCAATATCTGTTCTGTAGGAGCCATGCAAAAAAGCAAAATTTTTGTACCCAATGGTAACATCCCCGAAATAACCCAGTTTTTTTGCCTGGTTGTTGTATTGGCCCAATCCAGCAATCCCGGTCAGGGAGTTTATATTATATACAGGTAAAAATAAAGGGCCTGCATTTACTCCCAAATAATTAATCTGGTTGTTAATATAGGATGTACCCAAGGTGACTGAAAGATTGAAATTCTTATTGATGTCATTTGTAGCTGTCACCAAAAAGTCCGAAGTAAACAAGAAATTAGAATACGTGGAAGTATTATAGCTTGCTTGCGTGGTGCTCGGCCCTTGGGCATTGAATTTAGGCGATTCCTTGACGGTATCCAACCCTGTTCCTGTTGGATTGGAATAAATCACAGTGTCACTGGTCTGTGCATGCGTATTGTAATGTGCTATTCCCTGGGTATAATCATACCTGGAATTTGAGTTATTAACCGAGGCGCGGTAACTCAGATGCAGCCAGGATAATGGTTGCAGATTTAACTGCACATTTGCTGCCAGATCATTTACAGTTGTTTTGTTTCTCTGGTTATCGATAATAAAATAAGGGTTATCGGCAAAATCGTTAAAATAACCGCTGGGATCTGCAAACTTATTATTCTGCCAATCCTTTAGACTGGTCAAAGGCACATGTTGAGGAACATTTAAAACATTATTATATACATTACCTGTGTTGGTGGTATTGGTATATTTATTCGTATAGCTTAAAGAATAATTAGCTGAAAAAACACCAAATGTTCTGGATCCTCCGGCCCTGAATACATCACGGTTTCCAAAGTCTTTGGGCATTACCCCATTTGAATGGACATCCTGCGCACTCAGAAAAAATCTGCTTTTATCATCCCCGGCGCTATAAGAAATATTATTTTGAGTTGTAATGGCATTATCGAAAAATTTTCTCTTCTCATTTGTTATGGCTGAATAAGGTACTATAAGTAAACTTCCATCTCCAATGGGCCTTCCCACAGGAACCAACTTGCCATTAAATTGTGGGCCATATTGTTGATTTTCGTATGGTATATAAAAAGAAAGATCGTTGAAATTCTGTGGAAAGCTTTCACCTCCATTACTCCCAAACCGATTTTGCAAGGCAGGCATATAGGATACCGTTTCCAATTGAACAGTGGAAGAAAAGTTAATCACAGGTCTACCAGAATTTCCCTTTTTTGTAGTAATAACTAATACCCCGTTAGATGCATCAGATCCGTAGATAGCCGCGGCACTTGCTCCCTTTAAAACGTTGATGGATTCAATGTCATCCGGATTTAGATTGCTGATATCATTATAATAAATAGCCCCATCCACAATAATCAAAGCCTGATTATTCCCTGTTAATGAACGGTTCCCGCGTATGGTAATTCGCGTGGGGGCAAATAGTCCGTTGTTTACTGTACTGATCTGCAAACCAGAAACTTTCCCGGTCAGTCCATTTGCCACATTGATCGGTTTTGCTTGAACCAGGTCCTTTCCCTTCAATTGTGTTGATGAATACCCTAATGCTTTTTCCTGACGTACGATACCAAGAGCTGTAACAACAATTTCATTTAAAGCCTTGGAAGTTAAGGTAAGGGTGACATTTATTGTTGACTGGCCTTTGACGTCGACCTCTATGGGATCATATCCGACAGATGTAATTGAAATGACTCCGTCAGCCGGTGCCGAAATCTTAAAATGCCCATTTTCGTCCGTCAGGGTAGACACATTTCCCTTGTTGCTACGGACAGTAGCCGAAGGAATAGGATTCCCATCCTGTCCTGTTACATAACCATTTACAATATGCTGCTGTGCATATAAACATAAGGCGCCCACTATAAGTATAGGGGAGAGCAAGAAAAACTTTCTCATAACTTTAATATAGTTTTGATTACTATAAAATGGTCCTGCAAGAAATAAATAATCCAAATTTAATTATTGCACATTCCAATTTCCTACCCAATTCCGCATTACTTATTATCCTATTTTGTATTAAAGACAGAAAATCATTCATCAATCACTTTTTATACGAGATCAATTCAATATTGCCATTTTTATTTGGATTAATTAAGCTCAAAGAGAGTAATCAGTAATCAGTATTCACTATTTATTATTCGGAAATTATAACTACAAGCTTAAATATACAGCGAGTGACAAAATCAATCCAAAATTTTGGAATCCGAAAAAAGGCCAAAGAAAAAAGGTAGGCCCACCTTTATGCGAATGGCCTTCCAGACTGCAATTCAAAGAAAATACCGTATTTAATTTGCATAGAAAATAATTAAATGATAATGTTTCTTTTTTCATAAAATATTTAGAAATTGACCTGATCGAAAGCTTTTGAAAAAGAAAGTGATCAAAAACGATATCATGAAATTTGCCAAACAGGCAAGTTCCATCCGATTTAAGAAGTCAAATTATTTTCGAATGAAACCAAAATTAATTTCACATGGATTATCCGTTCAAGATTAAGCAACCTGAATCAGAAATGATGAAAGGTGAATAAAGCCTTGGAATAATTTTACTAAATACTATTTCATTGTCCTTTGAGATCAATCATGAATTCATCTCACTAATATCGGATATTTCAAACCAACCCTACAGCTGTATTGCCAAGGAATCTAAAAAGTCAACCTATTTTAGAAAATAGTCCAAAATAGGGTAATTGTTTATCAATATTAGATAGAATCCCCTTTTCCTATTATACTAATTTTACCTTTAAGGACTCAAACACTGAAAACACCAGAATCAAGATGAAAAAGAGCATCCTATATNNATATTACTCAGGCCCACCATTGAGGAAACCCAACTCAAATAATCAGTTCTAAAAAAGGAGTAAATATGAAAAACATTCTATTTGCAACGGGTACCTCAATATTTATATTGGTGAACGGAGTATCTGCTCAAAACACAACAGTCAATGGTGCTAAAAAATATCAAATTATTCATGGCCTTGGGGTAAATATAAATCCCCAATCCTGGAATGTGAACTCAGATTCAGTTAAAAAAGTCCTTGACAGTTTGATTTTCGGGATGGGATGTACGAGTTTTCGGCTCATGTTTGATGATTGCGACTGGGAGTCAGTCAATGACAACAGCGATCCCAATTCTTACAATTGGACCTACTACGATTCTATCTATAGTGCCCCACGATTTACTTGTGTATGGAATACAGTGCAATATTTAAACAGCAAAGGCATTACTGACATTACGCTCAGTCCGGATGGTGCAGCTCCTGGCTGGATGGGTGGAACAAAGCTTATTTCGGGAACAGAGGCAGAATACGCAGAGATGATGGCTTCAATGGTTTATTATGGTATAAAGCGCCGGAGTCCGGCCATCCATTTTAGCATGCTTTCACCAATAAATGAAACAACTTGCGGGGGAGGTGAGGGTACAGTAATGACTCCAAATCAACTCGGGGCCGTTTTCAGTAATATTGCAACGCATCTGATCAATGATAATATTAATGCTGTGACCTTAATCGGGCCTGATGACTGTGATGGTTGGGCCTCCAGTTTCCATGCGATGATATCCAACCCCGTTACAATGGCAAAACTCACTTACTTTGGCACACACGAATATGGAAATAGTACTTCGAAGAGTCTCGGATTAATAGACGCAGTTAAGGTTTCCCCCCATCCCGACAGAGAGGTAATTATGACGGAAGCAAATACTGTTTGCAATGGCTGCGATGGTGGAACATACAACTCAGACTATGGATTCAAATATTATGCAGGTCCGGCTTATAAATATATCCTCCAGCATTTGAATGTTGGTGTAACCGGGATTCAGATTTGGGAAGGCTATGACAGTCGGTATCATCATCCCAACAGATATTTAACCTGGAGTATGTGGGGGGTTTTTGCAGTAAATGACACAACACATCCGGATGTGTATACCAAACGCGCCCATTACTATGTATTTAAACAGCTTTTCAATTTTGTCAAGCCAGGTTTCAAAAGAATTGACATTTCAACAAACCTGTCAAAAATGACGGTTTCATCATTCTATAATCCGGTAGATGGAGCCATCGTTATAACGGGGAAGAACGACAGCGACAAGGCTCAGGCCATTCAGGGAATTTTAAAAAACCTTTCTGTAGTATCCTCCTTAAGGTATTACTTTACGGATGCTGCTCATAATTTTGCCAAAGGTTCAGATATAAGGGTTACCAATCAGACCTTCTCAAAGTTGCTTCCCGCTTTTTGCGTCTTTACCCTAATAAGTAAGTAATATTTATGAAATAAATTCATGCATATAATGAATTCTCGGGAAAAGCATGCCCCGTTGGATAAGATTGGTTTTAAATTAAGTTAGTAAGCCGGATAATGAAATATTCCAATAAAATAGTTGCAACCACATTGTTTGTTGTGTGTTTGATTTTTGCAGGGTCTCTCAGAGCTGCACCCCGTTCAAATTGTCCTATTCTTGTGTTGGCTGCGGACAGAAATTTCGGGCTCTTCACTGGTGAAATTCTAAAGGCAGAAGGATTTAATGAATTTCAAATTGATTCCATAACGAATTCAAAAATATCCTTGAGCTATTTAAAGAAGTTTGATTTAGTAATCTTGACCGAAAATTTATTAACAGTTAAGCAGCAGGGAATGTTTGCCGGATATGTGAAAGCAGGTGGTAATTTAATTGCATTTAAACCTGATAAAAAGCTAAGTGATGTTTTTGGGATTGCTAACATAGGAGGTACAATTGAAGAAGCATATATTTTGATAAAGACCAATACTGAAATTGGAAAGGGGATCACATCTCAAACTTTACAGTTTCATGGAATAGCGGATAAGTATGATCTTAAGGGTGGCAAAAAAATAGCTTCGTTTTATAAAGATGGAGTTATGTTAACCGAATATCCGGCAGTTGTAGTAAATGATTTTGGCAAAGGTCATGCGATGGCTTTTTTATACAATCTGGCCCAAAGCATTGTTTATACACGACAGGGGAATTGCCGGACCGCCGGACAGGAAATGGATGGAATTAAAGGCATCCGCGCTATGGATATGTTTACCCACGGCTGGGTGGATACTTCCAGGAATATGCTCAACCAGGCAGATGAGCAAATGAGATTGCTATCTCATGGTATCGAAAAAATGACCCGCTATACAAAACCTTTGCCGCGATTCTGGTATTTTCCTGATTCGTTAAAATGTCTTGTAACACTTACCAACGATGGCGAAGATTCAAAAGAAACCGAGTTTGAACCTCAGTTTGAAGATGTAAATTCCAAAGGGGCAAAGATGACTCTGTATGTGAAAGAAGTGAATTTGATTTCAAAAGCCTGGATTAATGAATGGATCAACAAGGGTTTTGAAATATCAGGACATCCGGATGATACCAAACAGGCAGACAGCCCTGACTGGAATACGATGGATAGTGTATATAAAGCTTTGATTAATAAATTGAACAATAAATTTGGGATCGCAGTAATGGCCACTGTTACGAATCATTGGTTTGTTTGGTGTGGTAAAAATGCTGATGGCACAAGCAATTTCGCAGCACAGGCACGAATAGAAGAAAAAAATGGTGTAGGCTTAGATTGCAACTATGCACATTACGATAATTATTCAAACCAGGGTCATTTCCTTGGCTCCCCTGGTACAAACCAGGGCAACTTTACGGGAAGCGGCCTGATAATGAAATATACTGATGTGGATAGTAAGCCAATAAATGTATATCAGCAGTTAAACAACGTATATGATCAGCAATACATGGAACACCAGGACCAAGAGGGATATTACAATTGCTTTAAAGGCCTGTTGGACCGAAGCCTTAACAACGAAGTGTATTCCTTTATAAGCGTTAAAGCCCATAACAATGAATATCTCTTTTNNCAGCATGGGGGTTCCTGTTTGGACGGAACTGAAACTCCTTGATTTTTTGAAGGCAAAAGACGAAGCCACATTTACAAATATAAGTTGGTCAGATAACCGGTTATTGTTTATTATAAAATCTTCATTAACCTGTGGTAATAGACTTACCTGCATGATTCCGTATAAATATAACGGGCAGAAAATAAGCAAAATAATAGTTAATGGGATAACACAATCTAATGCGTTTAAATTAATAAAAGGTGTTGATTACGCCCTTTTAACAATCAGGCCAGGATCAAATTATAGCCTGATAATAAGCTATATGAATTAATGTAGACTAATTTTTACAACGGGAGAAATAATTAAATTCAGGATCACAATAATAGCGACTTAAGCAGCGTCGTAGTCTTTATTAATAATTTAGATAATTACTTGCGGGGATTGTTTTTACAGCCCCACTTATTTATATTAAAGTCGATTCAATAAAAAATTATCTCTGCCCCCTATCTTCCTTTTGGATTCAGGCCTGCCAGGATAAAAGCGACTCCGCTAAATGCCAGAGCTTGAAATACGCTTGACCACTCGTTACCTAGATTGCTGTAAGAATCGGCAATAGCCCGGGGCACATGCAGCAAAACCACCCAAAGGAACAGCATCACTCCCAGCAGCATAGCCG
>PLCH01000173.1 GCA_003135585.1 Chitinophagaceae bacterium | reverse complement strand
GTCGGTTGGTTTAGCGGACGCGCTGAATTCGGTCCTCGGGCGCTAGGGGCCAGGTCCATACTCGCAGATCCCAGAAGAACGGACGCCAAAGACCTTTTGAACTCAAAAATAAAACGAAGGGAAAGTTTCCGGCCCTTTGCTCCTTCCATACTCAAAGAATGGGTATCGGAATATTTTGAGGTAAACGATGAAGTACCTTTCATGGAAAAAGTTTTTCCCATTAAACCGGAAAAATATTCCATCATTCCTGCGGTCACCCATGTTGACGGCACCGGCAGATTGCAAACGGTTGATTTAATGATATCCCCGCGATATTATCAATTGATAGAAACTTTTCGTAAAAAAACG
The DNA here is from genome assembly GCA_003135585.1 of Chitinophagaceae bacterium. Lineage (GTDB taxonomy): Bacteria > Bacteroidota > Bacteroidia > Chitinophagales > Chitinophagaceae > Puia. The sequence goes on along the minus strand of PLCH01000173.1, from coordinate 4,929 downwards.
GGCGTACCGGTTTTGCTAAATACTTCCTTTAATGAAAATGAACCCATTGTCAACTCACCCGATCAGGCGCTCGACTGTTTTCTGCGCACTGATATGGACATGCTGGTATTGGAAAATTGTGTGATCACTAGATAAAATATTAAAGTTTTATGGATACAAAGGAATTCGAGGAAAGCAAAATATTTGAAAAACTTGATTATGAGCAGGAACCGGAAAACTATAAATCTCTCATACCCTGGATTGTTCAACAACAGATTGGCGCTACTAACGGCATTCATTATGCTTCTTTGATCGGCCAATTAAAGGATTATCCAATTCCTGAAATACCACTTCCTGCTGCCACGAGGGAAAACCAGCTTTTGCTTGACCTGGGTTGCGGATGGGGCCGATGGCTGGTAGCGAGCAGTAAAAAGAATTATATTCCGATTGGCCTCGATATCCGGTTAGAATTTCTTCAGACCGCTCAAAAGGTAATGTCCGACAATAACACCAAAGGGTATACGGTGGCGGCGGACTTGCAAGAACTCCCATTTAAAAGCAATATAATGGATGTGGTTTGGTCATTCAGTGTTATCCAGCATACCCACCTGACAAGGCTTGAATCCTGTATAAAAGAGATCCACCGTGTGCTGCATATGGGCGGTCAAACCAAGTTGGAATTTCCAAATAAGAATGGTCTACGGAACCGGTTTGGCCCCGTTAAGTCCGTGGAATCAGAGAAAGATGAATATAATTCCTGGTGCGTCCGTTACTATTCAGTGGCCGAATATGAGCAGTTTTTCAGGAAGCAATTTGATAATTTCTCGTTTCAAAACCATAGTTTTCTTGGCATCGGCGTACTTGAAGACGATCTCAACCATATCAGGAACAAAAAAACAAGATGGCAAATTCAGCTGTCCCTTCTTCTATCCAGACTTACCTCCCTTATCCGGCCCTTAATGTATTTATCTGATAGCATTTATATTGATGTTAGAAAAAATTCAGGGAGCATTGATCAATCTTCCCTGAATGATTTTTTGAAAAATCATTCGGAGAAGCAAGACAATTTAAATATTGTTCCCCTTCTTTGCTGCCCTCTTTCAAAAGGGAATTTAACCTTGACCCAGGATGCCAACTATTTAGTGTCAGCTACTGCCGGAAGAAAATACCGGATTATAAATAAAATCCCGCTGCTTATTTCGTCGCAGTCGGAGCCGCTTTAATCAAATCTTAAGCCTAATAGATTGACAGTTCCTATTTCCATCATCACGGCCACTTATAATAGTGCGAAGACAGTGAAAGACACCCTGCATTGCATACAGCAGCAGGATTATCCAGCTATTGAGCATATAATAGTGGATGGTCAGTCATCTGATAATACTCTTGAGATTGTCAAGCAGTTTTCACATGTTGCGCGTATCATATCTGAGAAAGACGGAGGCATCTATGAGGCAATGAATAAAGGCATTGCCATGGCATCCGGGGAAATCATCGGTATTCTAAATTCAGATGATATCTATACAAATAAGTTTGTTTTATCGAAAATCGCATCAGTTTTTGAAGACGGGAAAGTCGATGGCTGCTACGCCGATCTGCAATACGTTCATTGCAATGACCTGAACAAAGTGGTAAGGACCTGGAGATCGGGTTTCTGCAGAGCAGGATCTTTTCATCAAGGCTGGATGCCGCCGCATCCAACCCTATTTTTACGCAGACGTGTTTATACCGAAGCGGGAATTTTCAATACAAGCCTGAAAAGTGCTGCCGATTATGAATTAATGTTGCGCATTTTTGTAAAGCATTCATTCCATATGCAGTATCTTCCGGAATTCATCGTGAAAATGAGGACGGGTGGGTTGAGCAATGCTTCATTTAAGCATAGGATCAGGGCCAACAGGGAAGACAGGAAGGCCTGGGAAATAAATGGACTTCGTCCGGGAGCGCTTACTTTGTATCTTAAGCCCATAAGAAAGATCATACAATTCAAATTATTATGAATCAGAATACTGGCGGACATTATGTTCAATATGGATGCGGTATCTGTGCTCCGACCGAATGGGAAAATTTCGATGCGTCGCCCACTCTCAGGATTCAGAAAATACCTTTGTTAGGAAAGTTGGTTCAATCCAGATTAAATGTAGTATTCCCCTCCAATGTCAGGTATGGTAATATTGTTGAGGGGTTACCCGTTCAGGATAACTTTTTTTCCGGCGCATATTGCTCCCATACCCTGGAACATTTATCCTATGCGGAATTGCCAAAAGCATTAAATAATACCTATAAAATTTTGCGGGAAGGATCCATTTTCAGATGTGTGGTTCCAGATTTTGAATATTCTGCCAATGAATACATAGAAAGCCTTAACAAAGGAAATGCGGACGCTTCCGTAATATTTATGGAGAGTACGTTGTTGGGAGTGCAAAAAAGGCCAAGAGGTTGGCGGAGCTACGCTGAATTTATGTGGGGAAACTCGCGTCATCTTTGGATGTGGGATTTCCTATCTCTTAGCAAAAAACTTTCCAAAGCCGGGTTCACCCGAATCAGGCGTTGTTCATTTGGAGATTCTGCAGATCAGATGTTTAAACTGGTGGAAGATCGGGGAAGATTTGAACACGCGCTTGCCATAGAGTGTGTCAAGTAACATATTTCTTAAATTATATTAAAAAATTTTATGTCAAAAGTCGCACTGATAACAGGCGTTACCGGACAAGACGGAGCATATTTGAGTGAATTATTACTCAACAAGGGATATATAGTGCATGGTATCAAAAGAAGAAGCTCCCTTTTTAACACAGATCGAATTGATCACCTCTATCAGGATCCGCATGAAAAGAATGTACATTTCCGTTTGCACTATGGAGACCTGACAGACTCCACCAACCTGATCCGTATAATACAGGAAGTAAGGCCTGACGAAATTTATAATCTCGGGGCAATGAGCCATGTGCATGTCAGTTTTGAGACGCCGGAATATACCGCAGATGCGGATGGCATTGGCGTTTTACGCATACTTGAAGCAGTGAGGCTTCTGGGGCTGGGGAATAAGACAAAAATTTACCAGGCTTCCAGTTCTGAACTCTACGGCCAGGTGCAGGAGGTCCCGCAAAGTGAAAAAACGGCTTTTTACCCCCGTTCACCCTATGCTGTAGCAAAATTATATGGTTACTGGATTACGGTAAATTACAGGGAAGCTTATAATATGTTTGCAACCAATGGTATACTTTTTAACCACGAATCCCCCCTTCGTGGGGAAACATTTGTTACCCGGAAAATTACCCGTGGAGTCGCCCGGATTGCTTTAGGTTTGCAGGGAAAGATTTTTCTGGGTAACCTGGATGCCAAGCGTGATTGGGGGCATGCCAAAGATTATGTGGAAGCCATGTGGCTGATTCTTCAGCAGGCTGAACCAGAAGATTATGTTATTGCCACAGGGGTTACCACCTCGATCCGTGATTTTGTACTGATGTCATTTAAAGAAGTGGGTATTGAAGTGGATTTTAAAGGTAGTGGGAGTAAGGAAACAGGCACCGTGGTCGCCTGCAACAATCCGGAGTTCGTAATTCCTGTTGGTAAAGAAATAGTGGCCGTTGATTCAAAATATTACAGGCCGGCTGAAGTGGAACTATTGATTGGTGATGCAACAAAAGCCCGGCAAAAACTAGGTTGGAAACCAAAATACGATCTGGCGATGCTTGTAAAAGAAATGGTTCACGCCGATATAGAATTATTCAGAAGGGAAAAACTATTGAAGGAATCAGGCTTTTACGTTAAAAATCAATATGAATAGAAGGTAAACAGAATGAATAAAAAAGATAAAATATACGTCGCCGGATATAGGGGAATGGTTGGATCAGCACTGGTAAGAAAATTGGTGGAAAAAGGGTTTCAGCAGCTTTTGTTAAAGAATTCCACTGAACTGGATTTGCGAAACCAGGAATCAGTGAATGCTTTTTTCGAATCGGAAAAGCCGGATCATGTTTTTATGGCAGCAGCCAAAGTGGGCGGTATCATGGCCAATAATACCCTTCGCGGAGAATTCCTGTACGACAATGTTATGATCCAGAGCAATGTAATACACGCTGCCTACAAGACCAGGGTAAAAAAACTCATGTTCCTCGGATCCTCCTGTATCTATCCAAAACTCGCTCCCCAACCATTGAAAGAAGATTATTTGCTGACCGGTGAACTGGAGCCATCCAACGAACCCTACGCCATCGCTAAAATTGCGGGTATTAAAATGTGTGAAGCATACCGCAATCAATACGGATGCAATTTTATATCTGTCATGCCTACCAATCTTTATGGTCCCAACGATAATTATGACCTGAACAATTCCCATGTTTTACCGGCCTTGATCCGAAAATTCCATGAAGCAAAGGTGGAGGGTAAGCCTTTTGTAACAGTATGGGGATCGGGTGCGCCAAGGCGTGAATTTCTATATTCGGATGACCTGGCAGAAGCCTGTTTCTTTTTAATGGAAAACTACAATGAACCGGGGTTTCTAAATATCGGGACCGGGGAAGATATTGAAATCAGGGAACTGGCCTTATTAATAAAAAAAATAGTGGGGTACCCCGGTGAAGTGAGACAGGATCTAAGCAAGCCTGACGGGACTCCCAGAAAATTATTGGATATTACCAAACTTTCCGCCATGGGATGGAAGGCAAAAACAGGCCTGGAAGAAGGAATCAGAAAAGTCTATTCTGAGTTTATTAAAACTCACGGGTGATTTTATTATTGCAACCGGATTTTCTTTGATATTTGTTTTTTTTAGTTGCTGTTTTCCCTTTTCGTGATCCGGGAAACTACAAGACCTGAGCTCTATGTTTTCTATTTTTCGAAAAAAATCTGAAGTTCCCCTTGACCTTGGGGTATTGCGTTGTGATATGCATTCCCATCTAATACCGGGTATTGATGATGGCGTGGCTGATATGGAATCCTCCCTGCAGT
>PLCH01000104.1 GCA_003135585.1 Chitinophagaceae bacterium | reverse complement strand
TTTGATGTTGGGATCTGCGAGCAGCATGCAGTGACACTTAGCGCCGGTATGGCAACCCAGGGAATGAAGGTCTTTTGCAATATCTATTCCACCTTCATGCAACGGGCCTATGACCAGGTTGTTCATGATACAGCCATCCAGGATCTGCCGGTTATTTTCTGCCTTGACCGGGCAGGATTAGTGGGCGAAGACGGTCCGACGCATCATGGTGCTTACGACATTCCTTATATGCGCTGTATTCCCAACATGATCATCAGTGCGCCAATGAATGAAGCGGAATTGCGCAACCTGATGTTTACTGCTCAATTGGATTCCACGCGCCATCCGTTTGTAATACGCTACCCGCGCGGTGAAGGTGTCATGGCTGAATGGAAAACCACTATGCAGGAAATCGAAATTGGCAGGGGAAGAAAATTAAAAGACGGTAAAGAACTTGCCATCTTATCATTTGGGCATCCGGGAAATTTTGCCGCCGCTGCCATTCGTGATTTAAAGACCGATGGACTGAATCCCGCTCATTATGACATGCGATTTGTAAAGCCTCTGGATGAGGATCTGCTGCACGAAGTATTCAAAAATTTTGATAAAATAATTACCGTGGAAGATGGGACAGTGAACGGGGGATTTGGCAGCGCTGTTCTTGAATTTATGGCCGAAAACAATTATAAGTCTGAAATCAAAATACTAGGCATCCCGGACCGGATCATCGAGCAGGGAAGCCTTAAAGAACTCCGTCATGAATGCGGCTTTGATGCCCCCGCCATCGCTGATATGGTGCGGATGATGATGAAAGATAAAATAAATGTAAGAACCGTGCTGGGTTAATTCCTTCCTTCTTCTCTTTACGGATATTTCGAAGTAAATTTAATAATGCGGGTAAAGATATTATTTTTTATCTCTGCCTTTTGGGTCCCCTGTGTTCATTTGTCAAATGCACAACAGCATCCTTTNNCCTTTTGTTCAATATACTCCTAAAGACGGCCTGGTCAATACCCGGGTAGCGCGTGCCAAACAGGATAGCAGGGGAAGACTTTACTTTCTGACCTTTAATGGATTAAGCGTCTACGATGGGGCACGATTCACCAATTACACCACCACTGGCGGCCTGGGTGATAATCTCGTGAATGACGTATGGGAAGCCGGCGAAGATTCTTTTCTGGTTGCCACCAATACCGAAATGGTAAACACGCTGGTAAAAGGCAAATTGGGAAACCTTCGAACAAACGATCCTAGTATTCCGCTAATCAATCGCTTCCTTCCTGATGATCATGGAAATTTGTACGCTCTGGGGGATAAGGGTCTTTACAAATGGGACCAGCAGCGTTTTATTCGATTATCTATATCCGATAGTCTTGGAAAGGACATAGGAAAGTCCCTGGCCCGGGCCGTCTGGTGCAAACAAAAACTACTTATAATTCCTTGGGAACAGGACCTGCAAGCCAACATTATCCTTTATGATATCGGTACCGGGAAAGTGAACGATTGCTATAGAGAGTTTCTGGTACGAGATATTGCGAAAAGTAAAAAAAATGAAATATGGATAGCCACCTCCGAAGGAATCCGGGTCATTGATACACTTGCTTTGCAAAATGGCAAAATTGTTTTAAAATCAATGTCTGGCGCCTTTTCAAGTCTTAACAATTGGAAACCATTATCTGTTTTTTTTGATGAGCAAAATACCTGCTGGACAAATAATGAAGATACGATTATAAAAATACAAGCCGACGGCGAAAAGGAGATATTCACTGATCTGCAGAGCCAGCACACAAGCGNNGGTATTTTGTGGGTGTTAACAAATGGTGGTGGTATTTTCAAATTAGCAAACCGTGATATTCAAATGATCACCTCGCTTAACAAAAATAAATTATCGTCCTATTTCTCTGCGATCGCGATTGATTCCAGTGGGGAGGGCTTGTGGCTATACGATAATACGGATCATTCCATATACTTAATGGAAGACAATCAAATAAAACGATTTTCCCTAAACGAAAAAATATTTGTAACCAATATAATTGTCGCGGAGAAAAAATTATATGNNCGCGGGCAAGACTATTTACAAAGTCTCGGATAAGTATGACCCTTCAGCCTACCGGCACATGAAAAAAATTTATTCGCTAAACAGGGGCGAAGGTTATTTCGGGGCGGGAATTATTGACCCTTATGGCAATATCATCATTAATACAGGAAGGGAGTCATTCAGCATTTTGGCCTTTATAAATGAAAGAAAAATTGTTCGATTCCCGTCCCGTTATATTATTGATAATATGCTAATTGACAGGCAGCTGCATTTATGGACCCTAAACCGGGCAAGGGACCTCACCGAATTTGCCATTCATCCTTCCAGTCCCTCTCAATATCTGGAAGAGCTGCACAATTATGAAAAGGAAGTCCCTTGCAAAAGTCCGCGAACCTTCACCATGGACAAGAATAATGGAATCTGGATCGGCTCAAGGGACCAGGGCTTGTTTCACCTGGATTTGCAAAAATCGCACTTGGTGTTGCACCGTCATCTCACGACCAGGGACGGACTTACGGATAATTTTGTTTGCCACCTTACCTGCAACCCTAACAACGAAATCTGGGCAAGTACTCAAACGGGATTAGATAAAATCATACTGAAAGACGGGAAATACCTGATTGACAATATTACCAAAGACAATTATATTTTTCAGATGATGTTGTATGCGGTCTGCGATAAAAGGAACAGGGTGTGGGCGCTTGGCGAGGGAGGCAACGTGNNAACGTGATTACCGTGAAGGAGTCAAGGCACGATAGCACCATATCTCCGCCATTACTCATGGTCACGGAACTTAGGGTAAATAATCTACTATTTGACCACTATACACAAAACCCGGTATTTTCCTATAAAAACAACAGTCTTTCTTTCTTTGTGGCTGCTCCCTCATTTATTGATGAAAAGCAAACTACTTATTATTGCAGGCTCGGGGGTGGTCCTGATAGCAACTGGAGTGAGGCCTCCCACAACCCGGTATTCAATTTCCTGAATTTGCCGCCAGGGCGATACCAGTTAAACATGAAAGCAAGTTTCCCTTCGGGATGGTATCCAACCCAGTTTCTAAATTATTCATTTATCATACGCCCGCCCTGGTGGCAGACCTGGTGGTTTCGATTTTTGTCAATAACGATAATATTTCTTGCCATAGCTTTCGGCATACGCAGCTATATCCGCAGGAAACTGGAAAGGGAACGAATCCTGATGGAAAAAAAACAGGCTGTAGAAAAAGAAAGATCACGCATAGCGACAGACATGCACGATGACCTGGGTGCCGGACTGTCCCGTATTAAATTCCTGAGTGAAACCATTGGCATGAAAAGGCAATTGCAGCAGCCCGTGGATGAGGATATAACCAGCATCAGTGGTTATGCAACAGAAATGATCGGTAAAATGGGAGAGATCGTCTGGGCTTTGAATGAAAAAAATGATTCCCTGAGCGATCTGCTGGCCTATTCCCGATCTTACGCAGCAGAATATTTATTGGAGAATGGGATTTCCTGCAAAGTCAATGCCCCTCCCGAATTTTCTTCAAGTTTTGTAAGTGGGGAATTTCGCCGCAATGTCTACCTCGTAATCAAAGAGGCCCTGCACAATATTGTAAAACACTCCCGGGCAGATAAGGTGATTATTGACATACAGGCCGACAAACAACTGGTTATTTCGATCGTGGACAATGGTATTGGTTTTGACAGGGCGAATGCCCGGGCTTTCAGCAATGGACTCAATAATATGAAAAAAAGAATGGAAGAAATACAAGGCAGACTGGAGATTATCCGCAACAATGGAACAACAGTGATTTTATCAGCGCCTTTTCAGATATAACTTTCATTCTATTGTCACTAACCTAATTTGGATTTATTTTTATTGTCATTCAATGCCTATCACACTGGCCATAGTTGAGGATCTTGACGAAGTGCGGGAAGGATTAAAAAACTTCCTCGCGCTAAGTCCTGATTTTAAGGTATTGGACACCTTTAAAACCGCGGAAGAAGCGATGGAAGATATTCCGCGTCTTCAACCGGATATTGTTATCATGGATATTAATCTTCCGGGCTTGAGTGGTATCGAATGCATCAGGCAAATAAAGAAAAAAAATATCCTTACCCAATTCATGATGTTTACCGTTTATGAAACTGATGAAAAAGTATTTGAGGCCCTGAAGGCAGGCGCCTCCGGCTATCTTTTAAAAAATACGGGCTTGGTTCATATCATCGAATCACTCAAGGAATTATCCCAGGGTGGTTCACCGATGAGCTCCAATATTGCGCGCAAGCTGGTGAATAATTTTCAGCTGCACGCCCAAAATCAGGCTCCCGCCGACATGGCAACATTATCAATCCGGGAAAATGAAATCCTGCATCTTCTAGCGCAGGGATTATTGTATAAAGAAATAGCTGAGCAGTCGGGCATTTCTACAAGCACCGTCCGCCAGCATATTCACAGGATATACGAAAAACTGCATGTCCAAAACAGGACAGAGGCCCTGAACAAAGCATATAAGAAAAATTAAGCATTCACAAAGCCAATCCGGCAATTGATGTACTTCCTAAAATCTGGCGCAGGCAGATGAAGATGATCCAAATAAAATTTCCAATTTGTAAACCAGTACTTCGCCACCCTAACTTTTGTTCTATTGACAGGGTTCAGGTACAGCAGTAATTTTATGGGAAAATCATTTCAACATGAAAACCAGATTTTGGGCTTCGGCATTAATTCTTTTCGTAATTACTGTAAATGCCGGTTGCAAAAAAACAGCTGTCAATAGTACCGGTAACAACAATGCTGTGCCGGTACCTACCCCCGTCGGTACTCCCAATGGAAACCCTGTTACTGTAACCATTGGTAGCAATGGAGGAAATATTGTATCTACAGATAGCGCGGTTGAGCTGCGATTTCCCAATGGCGCCTTAAGTGCCAACACCCAGATTACGATACAGCCAATTACCAATAATGCCCCCAACGGTCTTGGAAATGCTTACCGGTTCTCACCCGACGGACTGAAATTTTCAACACCTGTTAACCTGGTATTTCATTACACCGATGAACAAATCGCCGGAACCATATCCGACCTGTTGGGAATTGCCTTCCAGGATAGCAGTGGTATATGGTATGGTCTGAAATCTTTTACAGTGGACACTGTAAATAAAACCATCACAACATCTATTAAACATTTTAGCGATTGGACGTTTTTTGCATGCTTAAAATTAACTCCTCAACATGCATCACTTAGAGTATCCCAGTCTCACAAACTCGATATCACTTATGTATCCGACTATGAAACAGCTGACGAATTGCTGGCTCCACTAGTACCCAAAGATTTTGAGGATGTCACCTGGGTGGTAAACGAAAATGTAAACGGTAACTCTACATATGGAACAATCTCTAGTCCAAGTCATGGCCGCGAAGGATACAACATTCAGGAGGTAACTTATACAGCTCCATCCAAAGTACCATCGCAAATTAACCCAGTAGATGTGGCAGCGATTTTCAATGGGCAATTAACATTTATGCGTCGAACATTGAATGACATAAGAATTAGATCAGAAATTCAAATTGTGGATGGGGATTTGTATCGTATTGATATTATAGGCATATCGCAAGTTCCAATATTATCCGGTCAAACATATTGGGATTCTGCGAGCATGACCGTCAGGTTGAGCCCTAAAAACTCTGATGCTACTCTTATTGATAAGGACAGTATTTCTAATTTTCCACCTTCCGTAACACCGAAGTCAGCAGATTATGACAATTGCACGTGGACGTGGGTTCCGGACCAGATAGGAACAATCAATATTCAAGGTGGTACCGCCCAACTATATCAAAATGGCAACACTGTCCAATTGGACCTGCGTTTAGATAATACAGGTTCTGTTTCACCGCTTTTTAATGTATCCTGCGGCTTTTCTACTAACCAAGTAGGAGGATACCCATTTGACGCTAAGCTGGCTTATCTTTTTACCCTGAGTGGCCCTATGACTCTATGGCCGCCGGATTTTAACACGCGAGAAGTCAGGGTAACTTTACTAAAATAAATGAGGTCATAATACACTAATTTAATAATATAT
>PLCH01000024.1 GCA_003135585.1 Chitinophagaceae bacterium | reverse complement strand
CCAATAAATAATGCATTCCAGGAGTCAGATTGACTGCCTTAAAAAACTCATTAATTGTTCCTGCAATTTCAAAAATTAAAATCATTTCAGGAATTAACCCTTCAATGCTATCTGCAAATTGTAAGCTATGGTTTTTAAACGCAGTTTCAATATCTGTCAACTTTTTTTCGAGTCTCTCGATCTGTTGCTCTTTTGAAGGAAAAATTAGGCTTGCTGCGTAAGAAGGTTTTTTGGAATAACTATCTAATCGTGCCTTGGGAAAAATTAAGATTGGTTTATTGGCCATCCTGTTTGATACTAAATTTTGAAATTTGCTCCTCCAAACATTCCTCTACAATTTTTCTTAAATTGGAGGAAGGTAAAGTCAAAATGAATTTGCGTTGGATAGAAAGACCAAATTCTTCAATCTCAGAAAAACTAAGCCCATTGAGTTTCTGTGCCAGGTCTGAATGAGCTATTGGCNNCTTCAAATTTTTTTAGCCAAAGAATTATTTTATCCCTATTTGGCTTTTTCAGCTCCATCCTTATTTGAAATCTCCTCCAAACTGCGCGGTCCAATAATTCAGGATGGTTTGTTGCCGCAATAACCGTAACATAACTTGGCAAACTATCAATCTGTAATAATAAAGAGTTAACAACCCTTTTTATTTCGCCAGTCTCATGCAAATCTCCCCTTTCCTTTCCAATTGCGTCAAATTCATCAAAGAATATTACACATTCCTGGGTTCTTAAAAAGTCAAAAGTCTTTTTAAGACGACTAGCGGTTTCGCCTAAATAACTGCCGATGATTCCATCATACCGAATGGTATAAAATGAAGTCATCAAAGAACCCGCAAATGCTTCCGCAACTGAGGTTTTACCATTTCCGGGTGGCCCCACCAGCAATATGCGGTGCCTTGGCTCCAAATTATACGAATGAAGTAAATCCTTTCTAAAATGCTCCGTTACAACCTCATTTAATTGATTTTGTAATGTTTCATCCAGGATTAAGTCATCGAATCCCTTTTTGGCATGTGTAGATAGCAAAAATGAATCTAAATTTTCAGGGTGCTTGACAAAAATATTACTCAAGGAACTAGCTCCGGCGCTCTTGTCTTTTGTAAGGGACTTCAATTCTTGTTCAAGCTGTTCAGCTAGAATATGGTGCTGCTTACTTTTTTCTTCAGCAATTAGGGTTTCCAATACTTTTTGAAAAAATTCCTTATTTCCCGTACTGCCGGCCTTAACCAATTTTACTAATAAATCTGAGCGGGCCATTGAATTCTATTTGTGGTATTAATGAATTGTGCTAACAGAATTGAAAATATTTATTGAATGTAAGAAATCAAACCAATATGAGTTGTGAAAATTAACAAACTTTCATTTCTATCTTGAAATATCAAAAATTGTAAACAAATTACCCCCAGATTAGTTCATCAAACAAGCCGGGTCACCTCAATCGGCAAAAAAAGAAACGGTTCAACTCTTTCATTAACGGCTCATTGGTTCAGATTTCAACCTCCAAAAAACAAAGGTTCATTCTTGTAATGATGAGCTCTATTTAGAATGGAAATTGCCAAATCCCAAAATATAATTATCTTTGTGTAACTATAAAAAGGAGGATAAAATGTCCGATAAAAGAATTTATGTGGAGCGTCGAGACGAAGGCNNAAAGGCGGACTCCCAAAGAGCAAGTGCGGTGGCGCCAACTCAAAAAGAAGCTATTGAGATAGCAAGGAACATGAATCCGGGAGTGGCGCCACACGTTGAGCGTGTACGAAACACTTCAGAAGGTGGTCGGGATAAATGGCGCAAAGCATAGCCATCACTTGAGAATAATCCGATTGCCTTAATCCTCATCTTCATCTTCCTCTCCGGCTGTTTTCTTTTCAAAAAGGAGGGTATTCTTATTTACATCGCTGAGTAGTTCGTCTTCAGTCTTTAGGAAGGGATCATACCAATCGGCCTTTTTGCGAGCCCATTCCAGCCAGCTATTTAATTCTTCCGATCCTCCTTTTTCCGCTTTTGTTTTTTCTTCCAGCAAATCAATATACCGGCGAAGATTAACAGCCTTATGCCAGCGGCTGGCATCCTGCAGTATTTCTTTAAAATCCGCTAGTTCCTTTTCCCTTCTTGCCTTAAGTTCCTCCTGGATCCGCTCTTCCTTCTCCCGAAGCAACCTTTCCCTTTCATGTCTCAGGGTATTCTCATGCCAATATTTCCCATTAAGTTCCAGCTTGGCGATGACGTCCGGTAGTCTTTCCTCCAAAGGCCGGGAGCCATCCTTCCATTCTCCGCTGGGGTGACTGTCAATCTGAAAAGCCAGGATCCCCGTCGGGTGAAATTCCGTGCGGGTCCAGTTCTCAGTAACAATAACTTTTTTCGTTTTCTCACGGAAAATAATCCTGATCTCCTCTTCCAGGACAACGGCGTAAGTGTCGTTCCTGATCCGGATCCCGTGCCCTCTGGCGCGCAGCGCTTTGATCAGGGTATCCATGAACCGCAGGGCCCTTCCCGCATTTTGATAACTCACCCGGATATCTAAATATCCATCAGGACAGCTGAGTAAATCAGGGGCCCGGTAATGCTCACTACGTTTTCTATTTTCCAGTGCTTCCTTGGCCTGCAGGATCAGCTTTTCAGGGTTGCTAAGTCTTGCTGGAACAATCAGAGAAAGCTCCGGATCCTGCTCAATCTCTTTGCTCNNCTCAAATTCGTTCAATTCCTGGCGGAGCGACAATTTGATTTCCGATTCGCCTGCATTTTTCTGAGGTAAAGAAAATTTAGTAACTCTTTTTCCATACCGAATCTTCTGCCAATGGCCGGCCTGTGGTAGTGGAATATTCATTCGGTAGCAGATTTTTCTGAGCCCGGTATCCGATATATCATACTTATTCGAAAGCGTGAGCATGGGCAGCGACCAAACCAAATCATAGAGTTCTTTTCGCGTAAGAACTATTTTTCCATCATTTAAATTTCTCATTTCAATTTAGTCAGTCGACTGAAGCTTGTTTCTTTTTCTTTTCGATTCTCAATACTTCTGATTCAAGATACATGGCTTTGTTCCGGCCTTTGACGAGCTGGGGTTTGATGATGCCCTCGTTGATCGCTTTGATAAAAGTCGCATTACTGACACCGCTCATTTTCAGCGCGCCTTCCTTGGTCAGGAGCTGATCCTGTTGCATGCACTCTTTAATGATGGCGCGGATCTGATCATAAAATTCTTTTGGGCTGATGCTGTGCAGGAGGATGGTGCCGGCCGGGATTTCGTTGATGTTTTGATTGGAGGAGGCTTGGGAGAATCGCATGGTATGTTGTTATAGTTGATGTTGGTTATAGCTGGGTGATTATAACTGGATTTGGGCAGGATCCGTAACAACAAACTTTTCCATTTTACCCGTGATGAGCTTGAGGGCCTCATTGGCATAGTTGAAGTCTTCGCACCATTTCCGGCAGCTCCTTTTCAAGCCCGGTTCAAGGTATTTCTCAAAATAATAGATACGCTTGAGCATGGCATGGGTTCCCTTATAGCTATCGATATAGGATTCAAACTTGCCGGCCTTGAATTCCTGTTTCAGCCTGATTATATCCTGTCGCGCGAGTTCAGGGTCCGGCTTGGGTATTTCTGAAGTGGTTATATTTTTCAGACCCTTAGGGATTTTATATGGTTTGCCGATTGATTTTGGTTTTTGAGTTATGTCAATAGCAGCCATTCTTTTATCAAAGGCTGCTTTATCTTCCAGGAATTCTTTGTACCGGTTCAGATCGATATTTCTTTTAGCAAGTTCCAGACCAAGTGCGATCAGGTCTTTTTTGGAATATAAATATTCATGTCCTCTTTTCGACCAGTTGGCAAAAGCAAATTCTTTCCGGAGAAAAGCCCCGGGATTCCAGGGAGCGGGTTTGATATATTTGTGAACGTCATCGTCTTTAACCCATTCCCCTCTCTCGATGCTCATTTTCAAAAAGTCTTTGGCGGCCTTATTGAGCGCTTCTTCCGAAAAGCGGTTTTCCACGCTTTGGTCCGCCGTCCCGATTAGCTTCGAAAATAATTCTTTTAACTCCTTGAGTTCTTTTAGGATGGCTGAGTTGTCGTTATGCATAATCAGTATTGTAAATCTTATGCATAAAGTTGAATTATCCAAAAAAAATTGGATAATCAGATTTTAAACTTATTTATTGTCGCAATTTTAGTTATACTTTCTAAAACTGTCCTTTTAACCCTATGAAAAAAGTCAAAATATAGTATCCGCCAATTTAATTCAAGCCTCACAAAGGGATAGAGC
>PLCH01000370.1 GCA_003135585.1 Chitinophagaceae bacterium | reverse complement strand
TCGCATACCTGATCTCCCTGGGCTGTACAATCAGTATTGGCAGCACAGGTGGTGCCACTGCCACTGAGATCAGCTGGATCATAAAAGGGATGATAAAGGTTAAATGCATGGCCCAGTTCATGCGGCAGGGTTTTCAGCCCGGGACCCATTTGAGTAGCGAGTAAAATAATTCCATCGTCATTGGAAGCGCCCCCGGGAAAGCTAGCAAATCCCGCAACAAAGGTTCCGGAAGTTCCATCATTGCCATCGATCTTGTCCACTACCCATACGTTATAGTATTGGGTGGGATCCCAGCGGATGAAGTTCTTTACGTTGATTTCATTGGTACCAAGTGTGGTTTGAAGGTTTACGCCACCGGAAACATAGCCTGCGATACCCGAACCGTCCACATGATCGATCCCATTGGTGGGATTACAATTGGGGTCTCGCTTGGCTAATACAAATTGAATCTGCAGATCACCTGCTCCCTGCGTTCCCGGATATGTGCCGTTATAAACCTGGTTGACATAGTCGACTGTTGCCTGGACCTGCGCATCGGTTGGATTGTAGATGCTGCCCGGGGCACCTCCCGTGTGAACGACATGAACCACCATGGGAATAAGATAAGGAGGCCCCCCCGCCAGTGATTTGAACTTCGAAGCCGCCGAATTCGATTTTATCTTTGAGTCCTGCAGTTCCGGGTGTTGTTGTATATATTGACGCAGATTGGATTCATAGTTTTGCATCTTTTGCCGGTAGGCCGGGTCCTCAATCATTTTTCTGTTGTGAATTATATCAAACCCGCAAATGGCTTGTGAGAAACCGAACCTGAATAGAAGTAAAGCAAAAGCAGTAGCAATAAGCTTTGGTAGGCTCATAGTGTTGGCTTGAATAGCAATGGCCAAGGCTCAAAATGCTTGACCCCCGCATATAAACGCATAAAATCAATTTGTAATATGCAAATCGGCTTTATTTATTTCTTAGTAAATAATCTTTAAACGCCTTGTAGTCAACATCTAGCATGGTGNNGACTCCACCGCCGGAGGAAGGGGGATTTTACGGCCCGTAACGGCCTCCACCACTTCATAAAATTTTACAGGATGGGCGGTTTCCAGGAAAATTCCTTTCTGACCGGCTTTGTTCCCCAGATAATTTTTCAAAGCAAGGTATCCGACCGCACCATGGGGATCGGTAAGGTAATGATATCTGGTCCAGGTTTCACGGATCATATTTTTTGTTTCCTCGTCTGAAATGCTATCACTGGTCATTAAGTTTTTCAGTGCATTGAACTCATTGTCGAATAAGGCGAGGATCCGGATAAAATTACTGGGATTTCCCACATCCATCGCATTTGACAACGTTGCGTGTACAGTTTTGGGGTGGTACTGGCCGCTTCGTAAATATTCGGTAACCACATCATTGGAATTGCAGGCAGCGATAAAATGAGCAGCAGGCAGACCCGACCGGTTTGCCAGCAGTCCCGCACAGATATTTCCAAAATTACCGCTCGGAACGGAAATTACCGGCGGACGATGTTTATCTTCCCACTGCTGCCACGCGAAAAAATAATAAAACTGCTGAGGNNCAATGCCTGTTTGACCAATTGCTGGCAATCATCAAAACTGCCTTTGACTTCTAAAGCTGAAATATTTTTCCCCATCGTCGTCAACTGCAATTCCTGAACACTGCTGACTTTTCCGGAAGGGTAGAGGATAACCACGTCCACACCTTCCACGCTATAGAATCCACTGGCAACAGCCCCGCCGGTGTCCCCTGAAGTTGCCACAAGCACCGTGATTTTCTTATCGCGCCCACTTACAAAATAGCCAAGGCAGCGACTCATGAACCGGGCGCCCACATCCTTAAATGCAAGGGTGGGCCCATGGAAGAGTTCGAGTGAATAAATATTTTCACTGAGTTTAACCAGTGGAAAATCAAAAGAAATGGTTTCTGAAACAATTTTTTGCAATTCCTTGTCCGGAATCGTGTCCCCTGTAAAGGGTTTTATAACGGCGTAGGCAATTTCTTCTTTTGAATAGCCGGCAATATTGCTTATGAATTCCTTTGGCAGTTGGGGTACGAATTCCGGAAAATATAAACCTTTGTCAGGTGCCTGCCCTTTAATGGTTGCTTCCTTAAAATCTGCTTTTACGGATGGATCACTGGTGCTATAATACTGCATGAAATGCTTTATATTTTTTTCAGTTTGGTCCCTGCCTGATCAGGGTACACTAATCAACTATTTTTACTCCTTCCATATTGACCGTTGTTACGTGTGTCAGGTAAGCCAGTCCGATCCGGTCATAAATTTTTTTCATGGTGTCCTGCACGCTGACCGCCGTCGTTTCTGTTTTGCTTAACATAAAAATGGAAGGCCCCGAACCAGAAATGCCCCCTCCCAGTGCTCCAGCCTCTTTGCTGGAGTTTTTTATTTCATCAAACCCCGGTATCAGCATGCTACGGACCGGTTCTATGATCACATCTTCCAGCGAGCGACTGATTAATTCATAATNNATGTTTCCCCATTGCCGGATGGCATCTTTTAATAAAACTTCTTTCCTTAGAATTTGTCTTGCATCCGAAGTCCTGACCTCGATCTGGGGATGCACAACCGTTACATATAACGGAGGAGAAGGAATGCAAACTATATCCAGGGGAAAAATAGAACGGATCAGGGTGATCCCTCCAAAAATACAGGGAGAAATATTGTCAGCATGTTTTACCCCGGAGGCGACTTTTTCACCAACCATGGCAAACCGGACCAGGTCTTGTNNATATATCTCCCAGCAGATGATTGGCAGCGACTACGGCGCCGGCCGCGCTGGCAGCGCTGGAACCAATTCCGCTCCCCGGTTTAATCCGCTTTTCTATCCTGCATTCGAATCCGGTTGAGCCGCCCAGTTCATCGAGCATGGCCAGAAGGGGGGCGCCTGCCGTATTTTGTGCCGGATCCGTAGGCAGCTGATATCCGTCCGCATTGTGGAGGATTATTTTTTTTTCATCCAGGAGTTTAACTTGCATAATATCGTATGGTTCATGCAGACACATACCCAATACATCAAAACCGCAAACAAGATTTGCGACAGTAGCGGGACATTGTACCGTGATCTCTTTCATCATAAAATGTATTGTATTGGNNATCTAAATACTGGCTGCCCTTATTATATCCGCAAAAACACCTGAGGCTGTTACTTCTGCTCCCGCCCCGGCTCCCTTTACCACCAGGGGTTGTTCGGGATAGCGGTCTGTATAGAACAAAACGATATTGTCTTTTCCGTACAAATGATAAAAATCATGCTGGAGACCTATATGTTGCAATCCTACCCTGGCTTTACCGTTTTCATACTTTGCTACGAATTTCAATTTTTTATTTAGGTTCTTTGCCTGTTCGTATAATTCCCTGAAATGGGCTTCTTCTTTTTCCATTGCCGAATAAAAATCCTCAACCGTCCCTTTCATGCAGGATTCAGGCATGAAGGAATGGTTCTCAATTTCTTCCATTTCAATTTTTTCACCGGCTTCCCTTGCGAGGATCATGATCTTTCGCATTACATCCGTGCCGCCCAAATCCAGGCGCGGATCTGGTTCCGTATATCCTTCCTGCTGGGCCTGTTTTACAATGGCGGCAAAAGATTGCTCCCCCTTGTAATGGTTGAAAACGAAATTAAGCGTACCGCTTAATACCGCTTCAATTTTATTTACTTTATCGCCGCTTCTAAGCAGATCATTCAAGGTGCCGATCACCGGTAAACCTGCCCCCACATTGGTTTCAAAAAGAAACAAAGAATTAAATTCCCTGGCAAGGCCTTTCAGTTTTTTGTAATAGGCAAATGGGGAAGAGGGGGCGATNNGGCGAATACTGCATTTCGAAAATTCTTGGACATCAGGGTCCGGACAAATTCATCCAGGTTCATATTTTCCCCCTCCTGGAGGGATTGTTTCCACTTATCCAGGTTGATCCCTTCGTCGTTGAATGCCATTTTTTTACTGTTGGCCAATCCAATAACCCTTACCTGTAACCGAAGATGCTCATGCAACCAGGCTTGCTGTTGTTTTAATTGTTCCAGTAAGCGACTACCCACATTACCGGTGCCCGTAATGAAAAGATTGAGTTGCTTGTAAGTGGTCTCAAAAAATTCTTCATGCAATATATTGATTGCTTTTTTGACATCACCGCTCGCGACCACGGAGGAAATATTTCTTTCTGAAGAACCCTGTGCAATGGCTCTTACATTCACGCCGTTTCTTCCCAACGCACCAAACATTTTACCGCTGATGCCCGGATGGCTTTTCATATTGTCGCCTACCAGTGCAATAATTGCCAGCTCCTTTTCAATGATAAGCGGCTCAACTTTCCCGGTTCTTATT
>PLCH01000603.1 GCA_003135585.1 Chitinophagaceae bacterium | reverse complement strand
TAATGATATTATTCTCCATACAACGGCCGTTTATGATTACAAACCGCACACATTGGAAATGCGAAAATCATGGTATGCGTCCAAGCTGAAAGACAATTACCCCGTTTTTGTCGCGGTTGAGGATGATAAAATTGTTGGCTTTAGTTCTATTGGCCCATTTCGCGCATGGGCAGCCTATAAATACAGCGTGGAGAATTCCGTTTATGTTGCGACAGAACACCGGGGCAGAGGAATCGGTAAAATCCTTCTGCCGCCCCTAATCACTGCTGCCATCGNNGGATTGATGCGTCCAACGATGCCAGCATAAATCTGCACATGCATTTTGGATTTCGGGAAGTGGCTCATTTTAGAGAGGTGGGCTATAAATTCGGGCGCTGGCTGGATTTGAAATTTTTAGAATTGACATTGAAAACCCCTTCGGTGCCACAGGAATCAGAATAGAATCAGAAATTTTTTTTCAAAATACCCGCAACCACTTTATCAATCGGCAGGGTGACACTATTTTCAGAAAAGGCATCCCAGGTAATAAAGCGAAATGTTTCCGTTTCTCCGCTGGCTTGGTATTGTTTCATTTCCCGTTCATCAAAATCAAAGGGTTTACTTCGCAGTGGCGAAGTTATGGGCCCCAAAGCTTTGGCAAAATAATATATTGAAATAATCTGATGCTCGGGATTGAATGCAGACATCTGAAAAAAATCCGTGGTATAAAAATGCTCGGTAACACTGACGTCCAAATTCATTTCTTCCTTGAATTCTCTTTTCAGGCAATCTCTCGTACCTTCCCCCATTTCAAGACCTCCTCCTGGAAATTTTGTATAATAATTACCCCGTATATATTCATCGCTGACCAAAACACGTTTGTTTTCATCCAATAAGATGCCATAGACCCTGATGTTGAACATTGCTTTTGTTTTTGAATTGGATTGCTTGTTTAGGGAGTCCTTCAGCAGCAGGAGAATTAGATTGCCAATTCAAAATNNCAGGACCGCAAAGCCAGATATTTTCAAACTGGTTTTCGCCCACGCGGTCATATTCAACCACCAGCCTTCCACCTTTTGTAATGACAGATACGTCATTGTATCCTAATTCATTGTGATGATTCACAAGTGCACAGGCTGTAACACCGGTACCGCAGGAGAAAGTCTCGTCCTCCACACCCCTTTCGTATGTACGAACCATTATCTCATCAGCTTTTTTATGTTCAACAAAATTCACATTGATTCCTTCTTTGGCAAAATCAGTATCAAATCGTATATCCCTGCCCTTATGAAAAACGTCGTATTGCATTAAATTATGCACCATTTTTACATAATGCGGGGAGCCAGTATTTAATATAAAATCCCCGTGATAATCAACTATTCCATTGACATCCTTCATTTTCAGTTTTACAACACCGCCATCTTCCATTTTTGCCTCGTGTTCCCCATCCGATGCAAGGAAAAGATACCTGTTCTTGGGGAGGCTGGTTTCGAACGCGAATTTTGCCAGACAGCGTCCTCCGTTGCCACACATGCTGCTTTCCCGTCCGTCAGCGTTGTAATATACCATCTCGAAATCATAACCCTCTTTTTGATTAAGCAGGAGGAGGCCGTCGGCTCCAATCCCGAACCTACGGTCGCATAAAAGTTTGATGCGGTCCATTGCGAGACCCGAATAATTTCTCTCCCTGTTATCAAGAATAACAAAATCGTTTCCGGTTCCCTGATATTTGTGAAAATTGATCTTCATACTTCAAAAATAACNNGGGCTACCATCCCGAAATTATTTCGAGTGTTTTGCTTACCAAATTCTCCACTGCCGCATTTCCATTTTTAGAAAATTCTTTTTTGACCCGATTGGCAACAATAACGCTTAGACTTAGACACTGGTGACCCAGAATTTTGCTCAAGCCGTAAATACCCGCTGTTTCCATCTCAAAGTTAAGGATCCTGTGCCGGCCAAAATGGAACTGGGTTAAACGGTTGACTAGATCCGGATTGCTAAGACCCAGCCGCAATACTCTTCCCTGAGGACCGTAAAACCCGGGGCAGGTCACCGTAATGCCCTGGTGGTAATTCTTGACAAAATGTTTGATAAGCGAGGCGCTTGCCCCGCTGATATAGGGTTGTGAAAAATGATGGTGTAATTGAGTCTGTGTGACAAAGGAATGGAGCAATTCCTTTTCTTGTTCATTTTGCTCCAGACGATAGAAATTCAGCAGGTTATCAATACCTAGGCCGTGGGTTGACGCTACAAAGCAATCTATGGGAATATCTTCCTGCAGAGATCCGGATGTACCCACCCGAATAACATTCAGATGGGTCAATGAATCTTTTATTAATCGCGTTTCAAAATCTATATTGACCAGCGCATCCAGTTCATTCATTACGATGTCGATATTATCTGTTCCTATACCAGTGGATATCACAGAAATCCTTTTTTTGCCAATATAACCCGTATGCGTAACAAATTCCCGATGCTGGGACTTTGATTCCAAACGGTCGAAATATTTACTCACCGTTCTAACCCGATCCGGGTCGCCAACTGTGATAATGGAAGTGGCCAGTTCTTCGGGTCTTAAATCTAAATGATAAATTGCGCCGCGATTGTTTAGGATAAGTTCAGATTCGGCAATGCGTTGCATAAAACTCGGTGTGTCGTTAGGGAAATTACTTCGAATATACTACTTTTGCCCAACCTCCCGAGGCCTTTGGATCAACAGGGACAAGCGGATACAACAAAATGGTTCCGTGGCCGAGCGGTTAGGCAGAGCTCTGCAAAAGCTTCCACAGCAGTTCGAATCTGCTCGGAACCTCAGACAAAAAGGATTGCCCGGAGGCAATCCTTTTGTTTTTATCATTTTTATATTTTTGACTTAATCCCCAAGGTCTTATGCCAAGGAATAGTTCAGTTCAGGGGTTCCCTGATGATCTGGTATCTGATTATTTCAGCAAAATCCGATCATTCATCACCCTATGGATGGAACAATAATAGTTGGCACTTCGGTTCACAACAAGGCTCCAAGATTTGCCCGGGGACAGGGGGAGAGGAGGTCCAGGCTTTACCTGCCTTTTCTGTAACGTCATGTGCAACCAGATCCCTGTTTATCTAGATCACCAGGTCTCCCATCTGTACGGTAATCTTCTGAGGTTGAAATTTCATTTGATTAATTTCAACAATAAAAACCCTTTGTACAGGTTTTTTTGGAACGGTAGAACAGTTATTCATCAAAAGAATAGAGAAAAAGAAATAGACCCTATTTGTGAATGTTTTGCAAGGATTTTTCATTTACCTAAAAACTTTTTTTGAACCATTTCTGCATGTTCAAGATGGGCTTTTAGTGTCGGCACTACATGCTGGAGCAAATCCTTCAAATCCTTGTTGGTGGCTTGTGGTATCAGCGTACCTTCAACTGTTTTAATAACGGCGGTAAGGTAGGCGACCTCATTATCAATATAAGCTTTATTGAAGGCAGCCCCAGATTTTGATTTACGTATCTTTTTGGTTTTTTCTGCAGCTTTTAAAAGTTGTTGACTCAATGCATTGTCCTTTGGCGTAACGCCTAATTTTTTTTCCAACTCCACTGCCTGGTCAATCACAGCTTTATGATCGCAGACCATGGTTTTTGCAAATTGCAGTATGTCCGGATCCTTCGATTTTTCCTTTGCGATTTCGGCGTACCCATGTCGATTTTGTTAGCTACAACTGCAACAGAAACTATCTCAGGATCCGATAGTTTCGGATTTTGCTCTTTAAAGACAGAAAATGTAAGGCCAGCCGCAACCAGTATGGGAGCAGCGGCGCATGCAAGAAAATTCTTTAAAATTTTCATTTCCTTTATTTTAATGATAAATATGAATGGTTTCCAAAAAGTTAGATTCCGCAACGATCAAAAGGTTAAAAAAAGTTGGTAACTTCTTATTAATACGCCAAACAGACGGAAGTTGGGGGACTTTATAATAATTATGAACTTACTTTGGGAAAATCCTCCTTCATAATTTCAATCAAGATCAAACCATGAGATATTTCACCTGGTTCGGGATTGCAGCAGCCCTAGTTTTGATTTATGTCTGTTTTATTCCGTGGACATATTATCCTGACCTGGATAAAACATTTACAGGTTTCTTTTCAGAAAAGAATATTTATGGGAAACCAGGTAAAGTATTTTTATTGTTCGCTGTTACAGCTATCCTTCTGTTTAGCATTCCAAGACAATGGGCCAAGAGGATAAATATTTTTTTTGGGGCGATGACGGTCGCGTTTAGTGTTAAAACTTATATCCTCTTTACAGCTTGTTACAGGGGTGTCTGCCCGGAAAAGAGAGTAGGTATTTTTTTAATAGTTATTACATCCCTGATACTCATGATTGCCACCTTACTTCCGGAAATAAGATTGAGGGAAGAAAAAAGAGATTGAAAAAGGATCAGGCGTGGACAATAAGCCGGGCGATTCCAAATGCACACCCCGCCGCCAAAGCACCGATGATCATCACACGGATAGCGCCGGACCAGGGATTTACCCCTGTCACTTTGCTTTTGAAATAACCAAAAATGAAAAGGCAAATCAAAGTTATAATGGCTGAAATTTTTAGCCCTGTTATTCCGTTGGAGGAAAAAAAGTAAGGACTTAATGGGATCAGGCCGCCGACCACATAGGAAACCCCAATATTAAAAGCGCTTTTACTTGCCCGCTGGGGGTCTGGTTTATCCAGACCCAATTCGTATTTCATCATGAAATCCACCCACTTATCCTTGTCTTTGGTCATCTCTTCCACTGCTTCATTCTGAACCTGTTCGCTCAGACCAAGACCAGCAAAAAATTGTTTGACCTCATTTTTTTCAACGTCAGGCAAATTTTCAACTTCATTGTATTCCCTTTTCAATTCCGAATTGTAATGATCAAACTCGGTTTTACCTGCCAGGTATCCTCCCAGACCCATCGCGATCGAGCCCGCTGCAATTTCTGCCAGACCAGCGACTATAATAAGACTGGTATTATTATCCACCACTCCGCTCAGCCCTGCAGCCAGCGCAAAAGGCACCGTCAGACCGTCGGACATTCCGATAACAATGTCGGTCAGAATTTCAGATCCTTTCAGATGTTCTTCCGTATGTGAGTGGGGGTGAATTGGATCGGGCATTTTTTTTAAAATGTGAAAGTAAAGTATAAATCCCGAATTAACTGATCAGGCCTGCAAAGTCCAAAGACTCCTATTTATTATTTCCACACAATCCAAAACCTGTTCCCTTGAAATGATTAAAGGGGGGGCAAACCGAATTTTGTCTCCATGAGTGGGTTTTGCGAGCAAACCATTATCCTTCAAAGCCAAACAAAGATCCCAGGCTGCATCTTCCTTGGGATGCTGAATAACAATGGCATTCAGCAGGCCCTTTCCGCGAATAGTTTTTATGTGCGGTGAATTCAGCGCTTCCAATTCCTTTCTAAGCAATTCGCCCATAGATTGGGCGTTTTCAGCCATTCCCTCATCCTTCAAAACAGACAATGAAGTAATTGCTATCCTGCAGGCGAGCGGATTTCCTCCATAAGTTGAACCATGTTCCCCGGGTTTTAGGGTCAACATGATTTCGTCGTCAGCCAAAACAGCACTGACCGGCATCATTCCACCACTCAATGCTTTTCCTAATAATAATATATCAGGACGTACCTTCTCGTGATCACAGGCCAGCATTTTCCCAGTCCTGCAAAGCCCTGTTTGTATCTCATCGCCAATAAAAAGAACTTTGGCGTCTTCGCAATATTGCATGGCCTTGGCAAGGTATCCTTCGTCAGGCACTATCACTCCTGCCTCTCCCTGAATAGGCTCCACAAGAAAACCAGCAGTATTCTTATCCTGCAGAGCTTTACCCAACGCATCAAGGTCGTTAAAAGGGATGATCTCAAACCCCGGCATAAAGGGGCCGAAATTTTTATAGGCCGAAGGATCGTTGCTGAAAGAGATAACGGAGCTGGTCCTTCCGTGAAAATTATTGCTGCAAACGATAATCTTTGCCTTGCTTTCAGAGATACCTTTTACCTCATAGCCCCACTTTCGGCAAAGCTTGATCGCTGTTTCAACCGCTTCCACGCCCGAATTCATGGGTAATACCTTATCATACCCGAATAATTTAGTTATGAATTGTGCGTACTCACCCAGCATATCGCTGTAAAAAGCCCTCGAAGTGAGTGTAAGCTTCTGAGACTGTTCAATCAGGGCAGCCACAATCCTGGGATGGCAATGACCCTGGTTAATAGCTGAATAAGCGCTCAGGAAATCATAGTAACGTTTTCCGTCAACGTCCCAGACATATACTCCTTCCCCCTTGTTTAAGACCACGGGTAAGGGGTGATAATTGTGGGCGCCATATTTTTCCTCGAGATCAAAATAGTGCCTGGATTTATGGGTAAATGAAGATATTGATTGCATAAAAGGGATTTAATAACTTAAAATAAAAACCGAAAAGGAAAACTTTATAAGGGGATGAATATTCAATCTCCCAGGGGGCCATATCTTCTCACGGGTGATCGAGAAAATCGAGATTTCTTCCAAGAAAATCAGGTATGGTAAGAAACGTATGAATGGGAATTAATTTTCAGCAAAATACTCTTTTTTCCCGATATTTTATATGATTCTGTAATTCTCGTAGGCAAATAGCCTTTTCCCTATTTTTTTTTCGATCCAGTATAAGAGCCTTCCTTTAAAGGAAAAATTCTTTTTACTCAAATCAAAATCAAAACTCCAGTTTTTTTTTGCCACCCTTTCCAGCATCACCTGCGGATGTTCGCCGAGAAAGGGTTGTAAAGAATCAATGGCAGAATAATCGAAAAGGGTTTTGTCTATTTTTGGTATTTTTTTTAAAGCTTGATCATTTTCATGCCAAAATTTTAAAAAATTATTTATTTTCTCCAATTGATGGCCGGGATGCTTGACCCAACCATAATGC
>PLCH01000627.1 GCA_003135585.1 Chitinophagaceae bacterium | reverse complement strand
GATGCAGGGATACAAAGAATTGGATTAGCAAATCAAAATGCAGAGATTTGTGAACCAGACTATTTACTAATAAACTTAAAACCAAATAAAACATAAAATGAAGCGTGCGTATGTTTTTCCGGGGCAGGGTTCACAGTTCCCTGGTATGGGAAAAACTCATTTCGATAAAAGTGCCTTTGCAAAAAAATTATTTGAACGTGCAAATGAGGTGCTCGGGTTTCGCATTTCAGATATTATGTTCAATGGCAGTGAGGATGATTTAAAGCAGACAAAGGTGACCCAGCCTGCAGTATTTTTACATTCAGTGATCGCTTTCAAAAGTATTGAAGATGAAAAAACTGACATGGTTGCAGGCCATTCACTGGGGGAATTTTCTGCTTTGGTGGCAAACGGCGTTTTAAGCTTTGAAGATGCTTTGCAGCTGGTTTATATTCGGGCCGGAGCGATGCAAAAAGCCTGTGATACCAGCCCCTCCACAATGGCCGCCGTGTTGGGTCTGGAGGATGAAAAGGTGGAAGCCATTTGTGCTGAGGTCCAAAAGGAAAGCGGAGAAATTGTCGTACCGGCCAATTATAATTGTCCCGGGCAGCTCGTTATTAGCGGATCCCTGAAAGGGATTCAAATCGCCTGCGAAAGATTGAAAGCAGCCGGCGCAAAAAAAGCGCTGGTATTGCCGGTAAACGGTGCGTTTCATTCCCCTTTTATGGAACCGGCAAAGGAAGAGCTGGAAGCGGCGATTGAAAAAACTACCTTTTATAATCCCACCTGTTCCGTTTACCAGAATGTAGTTGCCAGGGCAGTGGTAAATAAGGATGAAATCAAAAAAAACCTGATCGATCAGCTAACAGGTGCTGTATTGTGGACACAAACCATAAGGTCCATGATCGCTGACGGCGCTACTCATTTTACGGAAGTTGGTCCGGGAAAAGTGCTGCAGGGATTGATCCTGAAGATTCACAAGGGCACTGAGGTAGAGGGTGTGAATTAGGAGGAGACGGGCAGGCTGCAGTTCAGCCATTCCCCGTCAAAGCTTGCATTGTATTANNTGTAGAAGCGGATGGCAGCTTCATTCCAGTCCAGCACCTGCCACACGATGCGGTTGAATTTTTTTTCCCTTGCTTCCTGAAGCAATCGTTCAAATAATATTTTGCCAACCGCTTTGCCACGCATGGATTCAGTAACAAGAATGTCTTCCAGGTACATGGCCTGCCCCTTCCAGGTGGAATAACGGATATAGTACAGCGCAAAACCAACTATTTTTTCTCTGGCCCGGCCGGGATCCGGGACCTTTGCAACGAATGCCCACCACACTGGTTTTTCTCCAAATCCACTTTCTGCAAAATGATCTAAACTGACGGTGACTTCAAAAGGTGCCTTTTCGAATGCGGCCAGTTCTTTTATTAATTCCAGCAAACGGGGACAATCTTCCTTGACAGCTCNNAATGAATATCCATTCCGAAAGTTTTAATTTTTCATTTTCCATCCTGGTCCTTTGACAAATCTTCCGGGTTTTAGACCCGTATGTTCCCCATTTTTTAATACCTGAATTCCGTTTACCCAAACATCTGTTACGCCTGAAGCATATTGATGGGGTTTGGTATAAGTTGCATTGTCTTTTACCAAGGCCGGGTCAAACAGTACAATGTCTGCATAATTGCCAATTACCAGGGTTCCCCTTTTTTTCAGGGAAAGATTTGCTGCGGGTAGGCCAGACAGTTTGTAAATAGCCGACTGGAGNNGTAGGGTCCGATGACCCGGATGAAATTTCCATAGGCCCTGGGATGGGGATTGAATTTTAGAAACACGCCTTCGGGGGCATAGGAACCTTCATCAGAACCAAAACTTACCCAAGGGAGCGCCAATTGTTTTTTTACATTCTCCTCGTTCATCAGGAAATAGGCGACCTCAACCCGGCTGCTGTCCTGCACAATCAGGTCCATCGCTGTTTCCTCCACTGTTTTGCCACGCATCCTTGCGATCTCCGCCAGCGTTTTGCCGATATATTTCCTTAACGAGTCCCGCCTGAAGTCCAACACAAGTACCTGGTCAGCACCCCCGGCGCTGTAATACAGGTTTTCCCAATCCGAAGCATCCGTATTCATTGCTTTTTTCATTTGTTCCCGGATCGCGGGTTTCTGTAACCTTTCCCATAATTTACCAAAGCCTCCATCCTGCAGGGCGGGAGGAAATGCCGATGTCATTCCGGTTGCTCCTGCCGTATAGGTGTACATATTGGCGGTGATATTCTCCCCTTCCTTTCTTGCTCTTTCCACGCGCCGGATTACGCTATCCATTTTTATCCAATTATTTTTACCTGCAGCCTTGAGGTGATAGATTTCTGCGTGTATATTCGCTTGTTTGGCAATACTGACCAGCTCTTCCACCCCTTCGTACAATTTATTCCCTTCACTTCGCATATGACTGATATAAGATCCACCGTGGCTGGAAGCTTCCCGGCAAAGTGCCACCAGTTCATTTGTCTTTGCAAAAAAGGCAGGCGGATAAATCAAAGAAGAGCCTACACCCATGGCTCCTTCTTCCATTGCTCGCCGCACCAGCATACGCATGCTATCCAATTCGGAGGCTGTTGGATCCCGGTTATCTTCGCCAACCACGTTCATGCGGACAGTCGTATCCCCGACAAAAGAAGCCACATTACAGGAGACGCCTCTTTTCTCCATGAAATTGAGGTATCCGCCCAGGCTGTTCCATTCTATTTTGTACTTAATAAGCGACTGGTCATCCTGCATCTGCTGTTTTAGTCTTGCATTTAGGGGACCCATGCTTTCCCCTTCTCCAAATACCTCGAGGGTCACCCCTTGCCTGATATCACTCTGGGACCGGCCATCCTGGATC
Organism: Chitinophagaceae bacterium; assembly: GCA_003135585.1. Lineage (GTDB taxonomy): Bacteria > Bacteroidota > Bacteroidia > Chitinophagales > Chitinophagaceae > Puia. Next base: position 8,795 of record PLCH01000627.1, on the reverse strand, counting down.
AGGGATACCATCGCCTGGCTAAGCATATTGATAAATCCGGGTGCAACCGCGTTGCCTTTTGCATCCACATCGGAGATGGCGGAAGCACTATGTAAATCACCGATAAAAGCGATCGTATCCGCGTTGATGGCAATGTCTGAAACGTAGGGTTCGCCTCCTTTGCCATCGTAAATCATTCCACCGCGCAGGACAGTTTCATAATCCTTTTTTTGTTTGCAAGCAGTAATTATGAAAATTGAATAAAAACAGACTAGTACGATTTTTTTCATTAGAATTATTTTTTTCGTGTCGCCTTAAATGTTCCATTTGGCTGAATGGATAATAAATCAGTAATATTTCCTTTCTCGTCCGCGTCGAACCGGACAATGTATCCATTTAGTGTCTTGATGGAGAATTTATCTTTGTCAACCGCCACCAGCTCATATTCAGGCTGACCGGGAACAGAAAGGGTGAGCGTTTTATCCCCCTTGATAAATATCTTAATGATTATTGAACTTAAGTCATAGTCGCCGACATATTTTTGTAAACTATCCCTTGAAATTTCTTTTGGCCTGAGTGTTTTTGTAAACAGCATAGGCTNNAGGAAGGTTCGAAAGGCACCGACAGGCTTTCCATATCGCCCGCCGCATTCATCTGGAACTGGAGAAGATTCGACTTGTCCGAGGTATCCATCCCTTCTTTTGGATCCTTTTCAAATGGCTCAAACACATCGTAATGATAAGGACGAAGCCACCATATATGCTTGCCTATAAATGCAAACAAAGAATCATTTTGCAGGGCTATTTCAAAACTTCCATAAGCCTGGTTTGAATAAATTCCAGTAAAATCTTTCAGCTCATGAGAAGGTTTGGTACCTGTTTTCCGGTTGGAAAATTTGTTTTTTTCCGCTTCCCTGGCAGCGGCTTTTGCCTTGGTTGCGGATTTCATGAGATCTGTTTCCCAGTCAAAATATTTTAGGCCAAGCATTTTGTCCGCCAGGATGTTTCTGACAACCAGCGGGAGGGTAGAATTATTCTGGTTACACAAAACGATAATACCAATGCTGTCGGATGGAAAAAAACAGGTACTGGCACTGAAGCCGTCAATATTACCTCCATGTTCCACCCGGTAATGTCCGCGGTAGGAAGAGAGGAACCATCCCAATCCATAGTTGGATAAAAACAGATCTGGTTTTTCTTTTTCAGGCAGACCGGGACCTATTACCATTTGAGACCCCATCGCCTGGGAAATATAGGAGGCCGGCAGAATTTCCTTTCCTTTGTACTTGCCCCCATCTATCCAGGTTGTCACCCATTTTGCCATATCATTGACGCAACTGCTGATACTTCCCGCCGGTGCCATGGCGTCAATAGGATAATATTCCATTTTATGAAGGAGGCTGTCTTTTTTTAGACCATAACCAATAGCCGCATCCGGACTTTTTATTACTTCATCCGTCGATACCACGGATCTATTCATTTCAAGAGGAAGAAAAAAATTGCTGCGAATATTTTCTTCCCAGCTTTTGCCGGTGATTTTTTCCGCCACCAGCCCCTGCAGCATGAACATAAAATTATTGTATTGCCATTTCTCGCGCAATCCTGCTGTAGGTTCCATGTATTGAATTCGCTGCATCAAACTGTCCCTGGATTTGGTTACAAATAAATACCAGGAGTAATCATGTCTTGGCAATCCGGTCCGGTGGCTCATCATATCCCTTAAAGTAATTTTGTCATTCATGCCATCATTGTAAAACCGCAATTCCGGTAAATAACTGCGGACAGGCTTATCAAAATCAACTTTATCGTCCCGATTGAGTAAACCCAACAGGGAAGCGGTAAATGCCTTTGTACAGGAACCAATGGCAAAAAGGGTATTGGGGGTTACGGGCAATTTATTTTCATAGTCCCTGTACCCAAACCCCTTTGCATATAGCACTTTATTTTTCTCCACGATGCCCACGGCAAATCCTGCAGCGTGCCACTCTTTCAAAACCCGGCTGAAAGTAGTATCCAGGTAGTTAAAATCTTTGTCGGATTTATTTTTTTGCGCAGAAACATCCAGGACTATAAAAAAGAAAAGCACACAGGAAATGGTACACCCAGTGGTTCTCATCAAAGCATTTTTTGTTAGATAAAAAACCCTACCGGATGGCAGGATTATTTAAAGTTAGAGAATTATTACAGAAATCTAAATATTCACCGCTCCAGTGCCTGGTCAAGATCGGCCAGGATATCCCCGGCATTTTCCATTCCGATACTCATGCGAATAAGACCATCCGTAATGCCGTATTGCTCCCTTTGTTCTTTTGGCACCCCATAATGTGTCATGGACGCCGGGTGGGACAACAGGGTGTCACAGGTGCCCAGGGAAACCGTCCGGGTACACATTTTTAATTCATTCATCATATTCATTCCGGCTTTTAATCCTCCCTTAAGTTCGATGCTCATCATCGCGCCAGGATGAAGCATTTGTTTTTTTGTTAATTCATAATNNTCGGGATGGGAAGGCAGACCGTTGAAATTTACTTTGGCCACTGCAGGATGTTTTTCAAGGAATTGAGCTATTTCCCTTGCATTGTGGCAATGTCTTTCCATTCTGACTTCAAGGGTTTTCATGCCGTTGATAAGCAGGAAAGCATCAAAGGGGTTGCTGTTCCCACCCAGCAGGCGATGCGTCTTGGTGGCTTTGGTTTTCATAAATTCAATATCTCTTCCCAAAAGAATCCCGCCAATCGCTGTGCCATGACCATTCAGAAATTTAGTGGTTGAATGAATAATAAAATCCACTTCGTAAAGAAATGGTTTTTGCAGGTAAGGGGTTGCAAAAGTGTTATCGCATGCGACCAGCAGGCCGTATTTTTTTGCAAGTTTGGCGAGTTGTTCAATATCCACACATTGAATGGTTGGATTGGCTGGCGTTTCCAGATACATCATCCGGATGCTGGGATCTTTTTTCAATGCTTCTTCCGCCCGGTTAAGGTCCCGAAGATCTTCAATCACCGGATCAATACCAATAGCGGGTAGAATTTTATGCAGGATTTCATTGGTGCCTCCATACAAGGAAAAATGAGAAAGGATTTTATCTCCCGATTTTAAGTTCATCAGCATCAAGGTGCTGATGGCAGCCATGCCCGAAGAATGAAGAATTGCTTCCGGCTGCATAGTGTTTCCATTTTTGTCAAGCACGCCAAAACTTTCCATGGCTGCAATCTTTTCCTCGGCCTCTGTAAATGTAGGGTTACCCCACCGTGAATAAATATAGCCGTTCTCTTCCCCGTTAAACCTTCTCATCCCCTGCTCGGCACTATCAAAAACAAAGGTGCTGCTTGCATAGATAGGAGTCAGATGTGNNATCTTTTGTGTGTCCGGCATGAATGGCTAAGGAACTAAATCCGGTAAAAGGGAATTTTTTCTTTGGCATGTCTTGATTAATATATTTAATTTGGTATAAAACATTTTTGGTCCCTGTCGCAATCCATTCAATCAATTTAGATTTACCTGACAGAGGGGGACAAAAGCTGAAAAAATATTTGGTTCACTAGCAGAGGAAATTTCTCGATAGACAATAAAGGCAATCAGGTTTTGCATTCAATATGCCCATTTCACCCAGATGGCTCCCCAGGTAAATCCTCCGCCAAAAGCTGAGAGCACTATGTTATCTCCTTTTTTTAACCTGCTTTCCCAATCCCACAAACACAAAGGGATGGTTGCAGCTGTTGTGTTTCCATAGCGTTGAATATTGATCATGACTTTATCGGGAGAAATTCCCATCCTGTGTGCTGTTGCATCTATGATCCTTTTATTCGCCTGATGAGGAACCAGCCAGGCAATATCATCGCCTGTAAGATGGTTGCGTTCCATTATTTCAGCGCTTACGTCCGCCATCCCTTTTACCGCGAATTTGAAAACTGGGGGGCCCTCCTGGTAAATAAAATGTTCCTTATTGGAAACTGTTTCGTAAGAGGCCGGCCGCAATGAACCTCCTGCCTTCATATTNNATCCTTCTTCATTAGGTTCAAGAAGGACGGCTCCGGCACCATCCCCAAAAATAATGCAGGTGCTTCTGTCACTGTAGTCAACGATGGCACTCATTTTATCGGCTCCAACGACGACAACTTTTTTGCAACGGCCGCTTTCAATAAATGCAGCTCCGGTTGCAAGAGCATATAAAAAACCGGAACAGGCAGCGCTCAAATCAAATCCAAAAGCATTTTTGGCGCCGATCTTATGACAAAGAAGGTTTGCAGTAGAAGGGAAAAGCATATCAGCCGTAACCGTTCCGACAATAACGCAATCTATTTCCTCCGGAGAAATGCCTCTTTTCCTGCATATTTCCAGCACGGAGGGGACGCAAAGATCGGAGGTTGCTTTGCCTGCAGTTTTCAAGATTCTTCTTTCCTTTATTCCTGTTCTCGTGCGAATCCACTCGTCATTGGTGTCGACCAATTGCTCCAGATCATTATTGGTCAACCGATCTTCCGGCACATATCCTCCGATTGCTGTAATTGCGGCAGTAATTTTATTGCTCATGCTCGTTTCAGTCAGGTTATGGGTATAAAAATGTTTTCGCAAAGGTGGATAAAAATTCCATACAAAAATCCAAGGTCGGAAATCCTGATAAGGAACTATATGCTATTTCGTAGTTCAAATACGTCTTCCTATTTTCGCAGCCATGATCGCTTTTTTAAGAGGAGAATTTGTTCTGAAGACACCGGCCATTGTTCATATGGACGTGGGTGGGGTAGGCTATGAATTACTGATCAGTTTGCATACTTTTTCTCAGATCCAGCATCTGGAAAAAGGAATTTTGCAAACTTATCACCATGTAAGGGAGGATGGACAGACCCTTTTCGGTTTTTTTGAGAATGTGGAAAAAGAACTTTTCATTCAATTGATCAGTGTGTCCGGGGTGGGAGCAGCAACAGCCAGAATGATGTTGTCCTCTATGAGACCGGAAGAGATTGTCAGGGCCATTTTACAGGGCAATATAAAACAACTGGAAACCATCAAAGGTATTGGCAAGAAATCTGCAGAGAGAATCATATTGGAATTGCGGGATAAAGTGGGTAAAACAATACCTGAAACAAATATATTCCCATTGATAAACAATACATTGGAACAGGATGCGTTGAATGCTTTAATAGCCCTTGGCATCAGTCGCCAGGCTGCCGATCAGGCTCTAAAAAAAGTACTTGCCGGGGAGCCAGGGTCCGGCAAAGTCGAAGATATCATTAAGAAAGTTTTAAAAATCTTATAGCCTATTGGTCCTTATCTCTACCTAACTAATTCTTGAGGAAAGTTTGACCCGCCATTTATTCCGGTTAATTTTTGCAACGGTATTGTTGATCACCGCTTCAGTTGCTTTTTGTACAACTGGTTGGGCGAATTCTTATTTTCAACAGGACAGCACGAAACCTGCAATACATTCGGACACTTTAAAATTTCCGATAGAAGACCGCAGGGGAGATCCATTTAGCAATCCCAACAAAAACCCCTTCAATTTAAAAGATCCTTCCAATATCAAGGATTCAATCGAATATGATCCAAAGACAAATCAATATTACATTATTGAAAAAGTAGGGAACAAATATTACCGCAAGCCCACCTATCTCAGCTTCGATGAATATATGCGGATCCAGGGCAAACAATCAGAAAATGATTATTTCAGGCAAAGGGCTGATATTTTGAGCGCTTTGAATAAAAAAATGCTCAGGCCCAAGCTGGCGGTCACTGATAATTTGTTCAACCGGATTTTTGGGAATGGTAAAATAGATATCAGGCCGCAGGGAAATGTGGATATTACAGCAGGATACCAGGGCCAAAATGTCCAGAATCCAACCTTACCGGAAAGTGCAAGAAAAACAGGCGGTCTGGATTTTAATATGGACGCCAATCTGAATGTTGTGGGCAATATCGGTGATAAATTAAAGCTGCCGATAACTTATAATACCCAGGCAACTTTTGATTGGATGAACCAGCTGAAACTGGATTATACCGGTGGGCCGGACGAAATCATAAAAAGAATTGAAGCAGGCAATACTTCTTTTACAACCAAAAGTACTCTGATGGCGAACGAACAATCTTTGTTCGGTATCAAGACACAATTGCAGTTTGGAAAATTATTTGTAACCGGGGTCCTTGCCAATCAACGTTCCCAGAGTCAATCCCTTGGTTTGCAGGGTGGCTCTGCAACGACGCCCTACCAGTTTAAAGCCGACGATTACGACGAAAACCGGCATTTCCTTTTGGCCCAGTATTTCCGCAACAATTACAATACGGCCATGGCGAAGCTCCCCATCGTGAATTCCCAGGTCCAGATTTTACGGATTGAAGTCTGGGTAACCAACCGTAACGGGACCACCACCCAGGCGAGGGGGATAGTCGGATTGATGGACCTGGGCGAAACCAGTCCCTACAACCCTTTCATTCATCCGACCACGGTCGCACCCTATCCGTCCAACGATGCCAATGATGAATACCGCAAAATTATTAACAATCCCGACAGCCGTGTTTCCTCCAGGGTTATCAACGTCCTTTCTTCCGCAAATCTGACCCAGGTACAGGACTATGAACAGGTTTTCGCAAGGAAATTAAATGCCACCGATTATTACTTTAATCCCCAGGTAGGGTTTATTTCCCTTAACCAGCCCCTGCAGGCAAATGACATATTAGCGGTGGCTTATCAATACAGTTTTAACGGCCGTATTTTCCAGGTTGGGGAGTTTTCACAGGATATCCCTCCGGACACCACTCTTGGAGCCGATCCCGGGGCTCAGAAAATTCTTTACCTGAAATTATTAAAAGCCACATCCCAAAGAACGAATCTCCCGATCTGGAATCTGATGATGAAAAATGTGTATACCCTTAAAACAGGGACGGGGAGCTATCTTTCCAATATTCAGCAGGCAGGATTTCAATTGAATATTTTGTATGAAGACCCCAGCAAAGGGACCAAAAGATATTTGCCGGAAGGTGATAAGGCAGGGGTCCCCCTTTTGAGCGTGCTGAACCTGGACCGTCTGAACGCCCACAATGATCCACAGCCTGACGGGATCTTCGATTACCTGGAAGGATTTACCATCATTTCTGCCCAGGCCAGGATAATTTTCCCCGTGCTTGAACCCTTCGGAAAGGATCTGGCTGCCCTGGCATTTAAAAATTCCCCGGCGCTTGCCCCGAAATATGTTTTTCATCAGCTCTATGATACGATCAAGGCCGTTGCCCAGACCTTTGCCAATGTTGACCGGTACGATATTGGTGGCGTTGCCAAAGGTCAGGCTACTTCTGATATTTCCCTGGGAGCATTTAATGTGCCGCAGGGATCGGTAGTTGTTACCGCCGGGGGACAAACCTTAAGGGAAAATCTTGATTATGTGGTAGATTACAATTTGGGTACGGTAAAGGTTATTAACCAGGCCATAATCAATTCAGGTGTACCTGTCAATGTCCAGTTCGAGAATAATGCAAGTTTCGGGACCCAGCAACGAAGTTTCCTCGGATTGCGTCTTGATTACCTTGCTAAAAGTACAGCCACCCAGTCGTTGTCCATAGGTGGCACGATCGAACGCTTAAACGAAAGGCCTTTTTTTACCAAGACCGTTTACAATGAGGATCCGATACGCAATACCATGTATGGAACGGATATTAATTACCGGTCACAGGTTCCGCAAATTACCCGGCTGCTGAACAAACTACCCTTTTATTCAAGCAAGGAAGTAAGCACCATTAACGCCTCCGGGGAAGCTGCTTTTCTGAAACCCGGTCATCCCCCTCAGATAGGCACCGGCAACAGCGGAACGATCTATATAGACGATTTTGAAGGCTCCACAAGCTCCATAGATTTGCGCTTTCCCCTGACAAGCTGGGCACTGGCATCCACCCCGCAGGGGAACGGATTGTTTCCGGAAGGAAGTTATAACGACTCCCTTCCCTATGGATATAACCGGGCAAAATTTGCCTGGTACAATATCGAGCCGACTCTACAGGATAATTCCAATTCAAATAACCCGGTCAGGGGGTATGAAAACCTGGGAGATGCGCGTATTGCCCCTATCCAAGTCACCAAACTTTTTCCAAAGACAACTCCTGAATTCGGACAGGCCCAGCTGATCACTTTTGACCTGGCTTATTATCCAAAAGACAGGGGACCCTATAATTTTGATGCCCGCCCGGGAAGCATTTCGTCCGACGGCAGATTGCTCAACCCCGCATCGCGCTGGGGTGGTATCATGCGGGCCATCGACCAGACGGATTTTGAATCAAGCAATGTTCAATATATTGAATTCTGGATGCAACCCATCCTCCCTCCCCAGGGAGGCCAGCTGTATTTTGACCTGGGTAGCGTTTCAGAGGATGTATTGAAGGATGGGAGGAGATTTTACGAAAATGGTCTGAATACTCCTAATATTCCGGCTGCCATAGATAGTACTTCGGTCTGGGGGCGGGTCCCGGCCAATCCTATCCAGGTTACCAATGCCTTCAGCAACGATCCGACGGACCGGCCTTACCAGGATGTGGGTTTTGACGGACTCAATGACGCGGGCGAACAAATAAAATTTCAGAATTACCTCAATCAGTTAGCCCCCTTGGTAAACGGAAATGTATACCAAAACGCATTTGCTGATCCATCCAGTGACAATTTTCTGAACTACCGCGATGCCTCCTACGACCAGTCAAGAACAGGTATCCTTGGACGTTATAAAAATATAAATAACCCTCAGGGCAATTCCCCCGTGGCCGTTGCGGGGCAGCAGTTCGTCAATGCTTTTACTTTATACCCAGACCAGGAAGACCTGGATCATGACAACACCCTGA